>JANXRI010000428.1 GCA_025353085.1 Betaproteobacteria bacterium | reverse complement strand
CCAGCCTGTAACGGCCACCAACACGATGCTCTTTCCCCACGGTTGTTTCCGTATCTTGCGGGCCGCTTCATACCCATTCAATTTCGGTAAGCCGATATCGAGCAGGATCACGTCGGGGCGCATCACCCTAGAAACGGCAGTTGAGACGGTCCAAAATGGGGTATTGCACAATTCTTCAAGCACTTGACGTAATTAACAAAATCACCCTTTTGGTTAAGTGCGGAGCAGTTGAAAACGCTTAATGCTCAATGCCTTGCGTTTAAACGCGAATTTCAACTGCCGTTTCTAGGATCACCGCTGCCGTATTCAAAGCCTCAAGGCCGTCGTAAGCGACATACGTCTCATTGCCGGTGAATTTGAGCAGCGTGGATAGAGAGTCCGCCGAATCCCGGTTGTCATCGACCACCAGAATGCGGCGGCCCGGTATAACGTCCGGCGCGGTTATCGTCGGCACGCGCGACTGCGGCGGCGCATCCATTACCGGCAGACGCACGATGAACTCGCTGCCGCAACCCGCTCCTGCGCTTGCCGCCTCTACCGAGCCGCCGTGCATCTCGACCAATTGCCGAACCAGAGTAAGGCCGATGCCGAGCCCGCAACGCGAGCGCTCCAACGACCGGTCAATCTGGGCGAACATCTCGAAGATTTGGTGCAGCATGCCGGGCGGGATGCCGATACCGGTATCCTTGACCGTAACGACCACGTCGCTACCTTGCCGCGCGGCAGTCAGCGCGACACGGCCTCCGGGTTCGCTGTATTTGCAAGCATTGCTCAACAAGTTTCCGAACACTTGCGCCAGCCGTAGCGGGTCGGCGTGCAGATAGACCGGCTGCGGCGGCAGCGTCACCGTAAGTTCGTGGCGGGCGGCATCCATCGCCGGACGCCACGTTTCGACCGCCTGGTAAATGACGGACGCTAATTCGACTTGCGAACTGCGCAGTTCGAGCTTGCCTCGGCTGATGCGGCTCGCATCGAGCAAGTCGTCCACCAGCCGGCTCATCTGGTCCAACTGCCTTCCCATCGTGCCGGCGGCCTGCTCCACGATGTCCGGGTTGCTGCCCGCACGTTTTATGACTTCCAGCATATTGGAGAGCGGGGCCAGCGGTCCACGCAGCTCGTGAGCGAGCAGCGCCAGGAATTCGTCCTTGTGGCGGTTGGCTTCCACCAGGTCGGCGTCGTTCTGGCGCAACTTTTCCGTCATATCCCGTTGCTCGGTGATATCGGTGTTCGTACCAAAGATACGCACGACTTGTCCGGACCCGTCGCGGATGACTTTCATGCGCGAGAGAAACCAGCGGTACTGGCCGTCCTTACCGCGCATCGGGAAGATGTCCTCCCAGTCGAGGCCCGCCCGAACGTGCTGCTCGAATTTCAGGGCGACGCGATCGACGTAATCGGGATGGTGGACTGATTTCCAGCCCGATCCTTTCATTGCTTCGAGCGTGGTGCCGGTGTATGCGAACCACCGCTGGTTGAACCAATTGACTTGGCCGTCGCTGCCGGCGTCGGCGATCCACGCCAGTTGCGGGATGCTGTCGGCGAAGTCGCGGAACCGGTCTTCGCTCGCGCGCAACTCTGAATTGAGCTTCTGCGTTGTCTGGCGCGACTCTACCGCATCTTCCATCAGATTAAGCGCGGCGCGGCGCGAATCGTCGGTCCGCTGCAGTTCCACCATTTGATAAGCCGCAGCTGCAAACCGGCCCAGGCTTTCAAGCTGCCGCAGGTCCTCGGCGTCGAATGTACGGCGATCGTCGTGCGCGATCGACCAGATCGTGCCGACCGCTTTGCCGCCGATGTGAAACGGAATGAGCAGGCCCTCTTCGGCCAGCGGCGTCGCCGCCGAGAGATAGGGGTAACGTCGCTCCCAGCGCTTGAACAGGAGCGGGGCATTGCAGTCGAGCACGTCGCCGCACGGGCCGAAATCGCGCGGCGTACCGCCGCCCTGGTGCGGTTTCCACGCGCCGGCGATAGCGACCCAGTAGAACCTCTTTTCATCTTTTGTTAACAGGCTGATGCCGGCGGAGTCGGCCTGGAAAACCTGCAGGATTGTGTCGGCCAGCGTCTGCAGAATGGTGCGCGGTGTATTGGCCAGCGCGTTGTTCAGAGTCGTCAGCGCGCGATTTTCGGTCGCGTAATCCGGTGGCCGCGATGGCCGCCGCGTCAATTCCTCGGTGCACAGAACCGATTTCAGCGCGACCGATTCCAGCGTCGCGCTGTCGCTGTGAACCACGGTGGGAATTGCGGCTTTGACCAGTTTTTTCATAATCTTCTCATACCGAGTTCAGTCCGGAGCGCGTGCGCCAGCCGCCGCTCGTCGCGCGGACTCTTCAAGTGTCGCGCAGACTGCCACGTCTCAGTCATCGGTGTCCTTTGCCTCGCGCTCGAATTCGAGCGGGTAGCGCGCGGCCTCGCCTTGCTGTCGGCGCAGTTCGTTGATCTCCTGCTTCAAAGCTACCATGCGCAACTCGCGCCCGACCGCGACGCGATTGAAACGCTCCAACTCCGCCGCATGCGAGCGCAGTTCGGCGTGGCTTGCGCGCAATGCTTCTTGCATCTGACTGCGCTCGGTGATGTCATGGATGCCTAAGAGAATTCGCGCGGGCTGATCAGCGGTCTCGCTCATCGTGCGCGCGTTGAGCAGCATCGTGCGGCGGCCGATCGATGCGAATTCGTGCGTGATCTCAAGGTCGTTGAAGACGCTGTTGCGTGGCAAAATGTCACCCAGCAAATGGTGCAGCCGTGGAATGTTCCATTGGCCGTTGCCTAAATCGTATATCAGGCGGCCTTCCGACTCCGTGGCGGTAACGCTGAATGTGCGGTAGAACGCCTCGCTGCACGTCTGGATGAAGAGGTCGGAGTTCAGAATCAACATCGGATCGGGCGCGCTACGGACGATGGCCTCGGCGTAGTCGCGCGCGGCGGCGATAAACTGCTCGCTGCGCTTCAACGCGTCGATATCGAGAAGCACCATCACCGCGCCATCGACCTTGTTGTCGAGAGTAAAGTAGGGACGCACGCGCAACGAATACCAGCGGCCGGTTAGGTCGCGCGCCTCGCATTCGCGCTCTCGCACGCTCTTGATGACTTCGGCGATGACGCTCACCAGATCCTCCGGCGCCGGTAGCGCCAGCGCGGCCGGGCTGCCCGCGTTGCTTGCTGCCGTCAATACAAGGTTATGCCTGACGTTGCCGATGGGCCGCCCGAGGTCGGTGGCCAGCAGGCCGAACTGTTTTTCAGCCTGCGCGCTAAAGCGCGCGGATGGTAAGGTCGCGATTGAGCAATACAATGACGAGATGGGTTGAAGTCTGCAGATTGAAGAGATCGCTGTTGACCCGGTTCAACTCCGTGTTGCGATTGGTCATTTCGTCGTTGACGGTGGTCAGTTCTTCGTTGGTCGACTCGAGCTCTTCCTTGGAAGTTTCGAGCTCTTCATTGATGCTCTGCAACTCCTCGTTGGCGGATTGGACTTCCTCGTTGGACGCCTGGAGTTCCTCATTGGCCGCTTCGTGCTGTTCCTGCACGGATTGGAGATACTCGCGGGTCTCCGCAAGGTCGCGCTGCAAATCGGCTGCTCGGGAGGACTCTTCCTGCTTGCCGGCAGGGCGGGCTGTCGGCTGGCCGCCGCGAGAGCCGGTCGGTTTTCGGGACGGCGCTGCTGAAACGTCTTGGGCCGCCTTTACTTCCTCGAACAAAATCAAAAAACAGCGCTCCGGCATATTCTTCAGCGGAATGACTTGCACGGTTACCGTCCGCGTCGTGCCATTCTGATTAAGCCGCACGTTCCCGCTGCGCGCGGTCTTGTTTTCTTTCTTCGCTTTATTGAGCGCGGCCCGTAAGGGCAGCATCAAACCTTCGCGCGCCATTTTCAGCACGTCGAAGCTCGCTTTGCCGCTGGGCGGTTCAAGAAACGCACCCGTTGTGCCGCGAAATTGGAGGACTTGCAAATCAGCACTCACGAGCACGCCGGGCGGTGCGTACTCATTGACGCTGATCCGGTCGGCCTCGCGCTGGGCACTGAGTTCGGCGCGGAAACCTTCCGCTGCTTCTCCTTGCTCCCGCGCGACATGAACGGACGGTCTTCGGCCAAGTGAGGACTGCACGCCGCGCACCCTGGCAACTGGCAGATGGAACGCATGGGTCGGCGCGGCTTTCTTCACGAAAATCTTGTGCTTCTTGTCCGCCGGCTCGAAGAGATCGGTATAGCCGGCGATGGATTCCGATGCTCCCAGAAACAGGTACCCCTTAGGCTTCAACGCGTAATGGAAGGTGGGCAGCGCTCTCTTTTGCAAACTCGGTTCCAGATAGATCAGAAGATTGCGGCAGCTGACAAGGTCCAGGCGCGAAAAAGGCGGATCGCTGATAAGATTTTGCCGGGCGAAAACGACCATTTCGCGCAGCGCTTTGTTAATCCGGTAGCCCCCTTCCTCCTCGACGAAAAACCGCCGCAGCCGTTCCGGCGAGACATCATCCGCGAGACTCTTGGCATAGAGACCGTGCCGGGCTTTATCCAGCAGCGCCTCATTCAGATCGGTGGCGAAGACCTGTAATTGGCGCGGGTAGGGAGTCTTCTCCGCGACTTCCATAAACGTCATGGCGATGGAATACGCTTCCTGGCCGGTGGAGCAGCCGAGCGTCCACACACGAAACGGCTGGTCGTTCCGCTTCTCCAGCATCTTGGGAAAGATAGTGCGCTTGAGCACCTCGAACGCTTCTGGATTGCGGAAGAAACTCGTCACGCTGATGAGCACGTCGGAGTAGAGCGTGTCCAGTTCCTTGGAGTTGCCCTTCAATAAAGCGGCGTACTCAGCGAGCGCATTTTTCCGGCTCAGCACCATGCGCCGCGTGATGCGCCGCTGAATGGTGGCGGACTTGTAAAGCGAGAAATCCACGCCGGAATGGTTTCGCAGGAGGAGAAGAATCGTCTTGAAACCGTTTACTCCTGCTGTGTCGCGTGTAGCCCCGGCTTCGGCGCGCGCGCGCTGTGCGTTTTTCCGCGGCGTTCCGCGTCCGCCCGAGGGCAACGGTGTCTCATCGTCCTCATGCGCCGTCGCCTCCGCGCGATCGTCCTCGCCGCGATCGTTTTCCACCCGGCCGTCTTCCGGAGTAAGCAGATTGCCACGTTGCCCGGCGACATAAGGATGTTTCGCAATGCGGGCGAGTTCATTCGCAATGTTCTTCGGGGACATTACTAATGTCCACGCAGCCCGCCGCCACGGCGCTGCTCGGCATCGAATCGTAACGGGCCGATTCATCCTGGGCAAAGGTTATCCCGCCCTCGGCTTTTATCGCTTCCAGTCCCAGCGTGCCGTCGGTGGCCGTGCCCGAAAGAATCACGCCGATCGCCCGCTCGCGCTGGTCCTGCGCCAGCGACTCTAAAAAGAAATCGATAGAGCGATGGGGCGCGTGTGTTTTCGGGCGCGGCTGAAGTTTCAGCTTTCCCGCGGCGATTGAGAGGTTGGTATTAGGCGCAATGATGTAAACGCAATTGGGTCTTACTCGTAAATTGTTCGAGACTTCGCGCACCGGGAGTGCAGTGACCCGCCCCAGCAGCTGCGTGAGCGCGCTTTCATGCAGTGGATCGAGATGCTGCACCAGGACGAACCCCATGCCGGTGTCGAGCGGCAGATGTTTCAGCAACTCCGTGAACGCCTCAAGTCCGCCGGCGGAGGCGCCCACCCCGACAATGGGAAACAAAGGCGGATGATCCGCGGCTGCCGGGCTCGCGGGCTGCGAGGAACGTGGGGGCCGCGACGGTTTTGGTTTACCCATTTTACGGCCCCTCCCGGGGGGAGTTTTCAACTGACCTCCAATGAGCAGGCAGACATGCTTTATTGAACCGTCGCGAAATCGGCGTGCGAGGAGATCGCTTCCTGACAGAACCGCGGTGTCATGAAACCGTTCGCGGGATCGTTTATCGCCTCGATCGCAATCAATGGTTGATAAGAGTTGATGGTGCCAAACATCGTCGCGAACGACACATCGGCGGCATCCCGCCCGGTACCGAGTCTGACCAGCCCCATCGGTGGCGACACCCCGCTGGGATCGAACAAGTACCAGCGCCTGCCCAGATACGCTTCGACATAAGCGTGGAAATCGGTCGGGCCCAGCGCGGGGTCGGCGCCGTAGTCGATGCCCGTGACGAAACGGGCGGGGATGTTGACGGCGCGGCACAGTCCGATCATCAGATGCGCAAAGTCGCGGCAAACGCCGACCTGCTCGATCAACGTGTCGACCGCGGACGTGCTGCTATTCGAACTGCCGGACAAGAACTTGGTGCGATGGCGGACCCAATCGAGGATCGCCTGCACCCGCCAATAACCTTGCCGCAAATGACCGAATTCTCGCGAGGCAAACCAGTGCAGGCGGTCGGACTGGCAATAGCGGCTTGGGTATAAGTACGGCAGCACATCCGGCGGCAACTGCGCGATCGGCACTTCGGCAATGCGCGCCGGCGACTCCATGTGATGGGCGCTATCGACGGTCGCGTCGTAGCGCACGGTGAGCACGCCGGGTTCGGCTTTAAGCCGCATGAAGCGGGTGCCATATGTGGGGTCGATATAAACGACCGGCTCGACCGGTTGGCTCAGATTCAGTGCTTCATTAACCACCGTCTGGCAGCGCGTGTGCGCGGCGTGGATGTTGAAAATGAAGTCGCTCGCAAAATCGACGACCTCATATTTGAGGGCGATTGAAAACTTGAGTCTGATCATGGGCGAGCGCTCACGCTGTGAATCGTTCGCGCAGCGATGACCGCGTTTTAGATACTTCCTTCAGTAACGCGGGTTTCATGAATTTTCCTGAAGCGTATATAACCAAAGTGTGCAGCCGACGCAGGCTTACAGCGGGTGGGCGGGGTGGGCGGTCACGCCGACCGGCGCCGGCTTGCCACCTTCGCCTACCCATGTCCGCAGATCGTCCTCCTGCTGGAGCCGAAGCTCGGCGCTTGAACGCATGCGCGCGCGCATTACGATTACCGACGCCGCGAGTGCGCAACTGGCGACTACCGCGCCGATCATATAGAGTTTTGTGCGTAACCTGCCAGGCTTATTCAAGCGGCACGCGCGAGGCGTCGGCTGCAGTCTGGCGGCCCAGGCAGAATCCCAAAACTATCCCTGCCGCTATCGCCAGCGCGGCGGATTGCCACGGGTTGGCTTTCACGTAGGTTTGCGCAACTGACGTTGACTGCCGGGCTTGCTGCTCCACGGTATGACGCGCGCCCTTCAGTTTGGCTTTCGCTTCGGTCAGTTTGCCGTCGAGCCGCGCCTTGAGCAGCGCGAAACTTTCATTCGACGCGCTCGCCGTTTGTTTGATTATTTTCTCGGCATCTGCCATGACCAGCTTCAGGTCGGCGACCA
>JANXRI010000424.1 GCA_025353085.1 Betaproteobacteria bacterium | reverse complement strand
GGCATCGTCGGGCACGGGCAGATCGGCAGCCGCACGGCACGCCTCGCGCGCGCACTCGGTGCCCAGGTGGTGCTGTATTCGCGCTCGCCCATCCTTGAACCCGACGGAATGGAAGTCGAAGACAATTTCGAGCGCCTGTTGCGCCGCGTCGATATTTTGAGCCTGCATTGCCCGCTGACGGAAAAAACGCGCGGCCTGCTCGGGGATAAAGAACTGCGCATGATGAAACCGACGGCGCTCTTGATCAACACGTCGCGAGGACCGGTGATCAACGAAGCGGCGCTGATCGATGCATTGCAGAACGGTCGCCTTGCGGGCGCCGGCCTCGATACGTTTGCCCAGGAGCCGACCGATCCCAAAAATCCTCTGCTTTTTCTCGACAACGTGCTCTGCACCCCGCATGTTTCGGTGTTGACTGTGGAAGCGATGACCCGCATGGGCACTGCAGCGGCGAACAATATCGTCGGCTATCTTGAACGCGGCGTGTGCAGCACAGTCAACGTCGTGAATCCCGCAGTGTTGAGTAATTGCGCGATTAAGTGATTAGGTAATTCATTTGTTCAATCCGCAATCTGCTACCGCCCCATCACCCATCACCCGTCACCCGTCACCGAATCACTTAATCCCCCAATCACCCAATCACCACACACACCAATGAGCGAATATAAAAGCGAAATCCGCGACGGCATGCGCATCGACTGGGACGTGCCGATCACAATGGACGACGGGATCGTTCTGCGCGCCGACGTATTTCGGCTGGTGGCGCCGGGCAAGTATCCCGCGCTGGTGAGCTATGGACCCTACGGTAAAGGCCTCGCATTTCAGGAAGGCTACAAAACGGCCTGGGACATCATGTGCCGCGAAAATCCCGACGCGGTCGCCGGCTCGACCAACAAATATCAAAGCTGGGAAGTCGTCGATCCCGAGAAGTGGGTACCCGATGGCTATGTATGCGTGCGCGTTGATTCGCGCGGCGCGGGACGCTCGCCAGGTTATCTGTGCCACAACGGCCCGCGCGAGAACAAAGATTTTCACGACTGCATCGAGTGGACCGGCACGCAGTCCTGGAGCAATGGCAAAGTGGGGCTGAACGGGATTTCTTATTACGCGAGCAGCCAGTGGCGCGCCGCGGCAACCCAGCCACCGCATCTCGCCGCGATCTGCGTTTGGGAAGGCTGGGTCGACAACTTCCGCGATTCCGCGCGGCACGGCGGCATCATCTGCGTGTTTCGCAAGAACTGGCAGGACATGCAGGTGAAGACCGTGCAGCATGGCGTCGGCGAACGGGGTGCTAAAAGCCGCATCACCGGTGAACTCGTCTGCGGGCCGGAGACGCTCAGCGAAGAAGAACTCGCGAAGAATCGTGAAAACATGTGGGGCTCGTTTCTCGCGCGGCCGCTCGACGACGCGTATTACAAGGAACGCAGCGGAGATCTCGGCAAAGTCGCCGTGCCGCTTTTGTCAGCCGCCAACTGGGGCGGGCAGGGTCTGCATCCGCGCGGCAATTTCGAAGGCTACGTGCGCGCCGCCTCGAAAGACAAATGGCTGGAAGTGCATGGCGGCTCGCATTGGGCGCCGTTTTATACCGACTACGGCATCAAACTGCAGAAACGCTTTTTCGATTTCTTTTTGAAAGGCGAACAGAACGGCTGGGACAAGCAGCCCAAGGTGCTGCTGCAGGTTCGCTATCCGGGCGAAAAATTCGTCGAGCGCGCGGAGAACGAATGGCCGCTCGCACGCACCCAGTGGACGCATTTTTATCTGGATCAAAAAAATAAGCGCTTGTCGCCGACGCCCGTCACGAGCGACGCGACGCTCACCTATGAAACGATGGGCGACGGCGTGGCGTTCTCAACGCCGCCCATGGAGCACGACACCGAGATCACCGGGCCTTCGGCGTTAAAACTTTTCCTGTCGTCCGCAACCGGCAATGCGGATATTTTCGCGGTGCTTGGCGTGTACGATCCGCAAGGCAAGGAAGTCGTATTCCAGGGCGCACTCGATCCGCATACGCCGGTCGCGCAAGGCTGGTTGCGCGCCTCGCACCGCAAGCTCGATCCCGAATTGTCGCTGCCGTACCGGCCTTATCACAGCCACGATGAAGACCAGCTGCTGAAGCCCAATGAAGTCGTCGAACTCGACGTTGAGATCTGGCCGACGTGCATCGTGGTGCCCAAAGGTTACCGCCTCGTGCTCACCGTGCGCGGCAAAGATTATGTCTATGCCGGCGAAGCTGCGACGCTCTCGAATATGAAAAATCCGATGCGCGGGTGCGGACCGTTCGAGCATGACGATCCGACCGACCGGCCGCCGGCGATATTCGACACCCAGGTAACGCTGCATTTCGGGGCGCAACACCAGGCGACTTTACTGTTGCCGGTAATACCAAAAAAATAATCGGAAAATAGCACCACGCCGATAAATGCGCTAAGCTGGAAATCGACTGGAGCAGGCCCGGGCAAAGAGTCGCATGCGGTCTGCCCGTGAGCGTCAAATTCCGCAAGTTCAATCGCCGCCAAGGCACGAGGAGAGGACCGTAATGGCAAAGCTCAATATCAATGGAAAAGTAAAAGACGTGAATGTCGAGGGCGACACGCCGCTGTTGTGGGTTATCCGCGAACAGGTTGGTCTCACCGGCACCAAATACGGCTGCGGGGTCGCGCAGTGCGGCGCGTGCTCGGTTCACATCAACGGCGAAGTGCGCCGCTCATGCACTGTTCCGCTCGAGTCGATTAAGGCAACCGACAAGATCGTCACGATCGAAGGTTTGTCCGCCAAGAGTTCGCATCCCGTGCAGCAGGCGTGGGCGGACCTCGATGTGCCGCAATGCGGCTACTGCCAGTCGGGCCAAATCATGACGGCTGCTGCCCTGCTGAAGAAAAATCCGAATCCGAGCGACAAAGACATCGACGAAGCGATGACGAACATCTGCCGCTGCGGAACCTATCAGCGCGTGCGAGCCGGCGTACACCTCGCGGCGAAAAAACTTGCATCCGGCACACCGGCCAACCGTAAAAACAAAGCGCAGGCGTAAGGAGAGCGATCATGAAAAAAATCATTAAAGACAAAGCAACCAATCTCTCGCGCCGCAAGTTTATCGTGAGCACCGCCATGGCGGGCTCCGGTCTTGCACTTGGATTCAATCTGCCGTTCGCAGCCACGGCCGCCACCAAACGTGCTGCGGCGCCGGGCACCGAAGTGAATGCATGGGTCTTGATCAAACCCGACAACTCTTGCCAGATCCGCATTGCGCGCTCGGAGATGGGGCAGGGCACGGAGACAGGTCTCGCGCAACTCGTGGCCGAGGAACTGGAATGCGGCTGGAACAACGTGACGACGGATTTCGTCACGCCCGGGCAGAATCTCGCGCGCAAACGGGTGTGGGGTGAAATGGGCACGGGCGGCAGCCGCGGCATCCGCACGTCTGAAGACTACGTGCGGCGCGGTGCGGCGGCCGCGCGCATGATGCTGATGCAGGCTGCGGCTGATCAGTGGCAGGTCCCGGTTTCCGAGTTGACTGTTGCCGACGGCGTGATTACACACGCGGCGTCAAAGCGCAAGACCACGTACGGGAAGGTGGCGGAAGCTGCCTCAAAACTCACTCCACCCGACGCGAAAAGCATCAAGCTTAAAGATCCGCGCGACTGGAAAATCGCCGGCAAACCGATGAAGCGACTCGATACGGCCGGGAAACTGAACGGCAGTCTCGTTTATGCGATCGATTTGCAGTTGCCCGGCATGTTGCATGCAGCGATCAAGCAGGCGCCGGTGTTCGGCAGCAAGCTCGTCAGCTTCGATGAAGCAAAAATCGCGTCGATGCCCGGCGTGAAGCGCGCCGTCAAAGTGAACGACGGCACTGTCGCGGTAGTGGCCGATACATGGTGGCATGCGAAGAAGGCGCTCGACGCTCTGCCGATCGTGTGGAATGAAGAAGAGAACGGCACTCGTTCGACCGCCACCATCGCCGCGCAGATGATGGACGGCATCAATGCTCCCAGCGCGTACGCGTTTCGCAATGAAGGCGATGCGCTGAAAGCAATCGCAGCCGCGCCGAAGAAAGTCGAAGCGCTCTACAGCACGCCGTTTCTGGCGCACGCGACGATGGAGCCGATGAATTGCACGGTCAAATTCTCCGGCGACAGGGTCGAGGCATGGGCCTCGACGCAGAACGCCGAGGCAACGCTGGCCGCGCTGTCGGAGGAAGCAGGCCTGCCGCTCGACAAATGCGAGGTGTATAGACACGTGCTTGGCGGCGGTTTCGGCCGTCGTGGCGGTAATCAAGACTACACACGTCAAGCGGCCGCGATCGCCAAGCAGTTTCCCGGCGTGCCGGTCAAGTTGATCTGGAGCCGCGAAGAAGACATGACGCATGACTTCTACCGGCCGATATCGATGTGCAAAATGTCCGCCGGCCTCGATGCCAGCGGTAACATCGTCGGTCTGCACGTGCGCGTGTCCGGCCAATCGATTAACGCGCAGGTCAATCCGGCATCGATCAAGAACGGTGCCGACGCGCGGCAGTTGCAAGGCTATGCGAAGGAACCGGGCGATGCCCAGCTTGGGTACGACTTCCCGAATTTGTTAATCGAGTACTCGATGCGCAACACGCATGTGCCGGTCGGACCGTGGCGCGGCGTGAACACGAATCAGAACGGCGTGTACATGGAATGCTTCATGGAGGAAGTCGCGCGCGCTGCCGGCAAGGATTCGCTCGAATTCCGGCGCGCGATGATGAGCAAATTTCCCAAGCACCTGGCCGTGCTCAATGCGGCGGCGGAAAAAGGCGGTTGGGGCAAACCGCTGCCGGCCGGCGTGCATCGGGGCATTGCGCAGTTCATGGGGTACGGCAGCTACTCGGCGGCGGTCGCCGAAGTGTCCGTCAGCCCCGAGGGCACTCTCAAAGTGCATCGTCTCGTGCTCGCGCTCAACTGCGGACATGCAGTCAATCCCGACCAGATCGCCGCGCAAGTCGAAGGCTCGGTTGCTTACGGCTTGACCGCTGCGCTCTACGGCGAATTGAACGTCGAGAAGGGCCGCATCGTGGAAGACAATTTCCACACCTACAAAATCATGCGGCTCGCCGAAATGCCAAAAGTCGAAACAGTCATCGTGCCGACGTTTGATTTTTGGGGCGGTGTCGGCGAGCCGACAATTTGCGTGGTGACGCCGTCGGTGTTGAATGCGATCTATGCGGCCACCGGCAAGCCGGTGCGGAGCCTGCCGATGAGGGCGGTGGCGTAGAGCGTTTGCCCTTCACGGAGCGCTCTGGAACATCGAATCGGTGGCCGTGATCTCGACCACCGAAAGATCTGGGCCGACATCCTTGCTGCGCACCAGCAGCACCGGCACGACCACCTCGTTGAGCAGGTG
>JANXRI010000389.1 GCA_025353085.1 Betaproteobacteria bacterium | reverse complement strand
CCCCAGATCGATGACGTAATCTTTCTCGTTGACCGCGGCCATGCGCAACATACTGTCAACGACGACTTGCGGTGTCGGCACATAAGGCCCGCCCGTTTTGAGATTGTCGTCGGCGCCCTGCGCTGAGCCGCTAACCGCGGCCATTAATATGAGCGCCGATTTGATTGCCGTGCATCTTTTCATTCGAATGCCTTGCCCTGATCACTCATTGCAAAACGCATCACGCCGCTGTCATCCGGCTCACGCCGGATGACTCACGCGTGGATCAGAATCGCAATTTATCGCCCGGATTGATCGGATAAACTTTCACTGGATAGTTGCCCAGCGCGTCCATGTATTCCTGCGGCGTTCCGACCAAAAACGGATTGCTCGCATAGTGCATCGGGATCGCGTACTTGGGCTGCAGGAATTCTTTGGTGGCCTTGGCCGCATCCCACGGGTTCATCACGTAGTGGCCGCCGATCGGCACCATGATGAGATCCGGCTTGTAGTAATCGCCGATGAGTTTCATGTCGCCGAATAAGCCGGTGTCACCCATGTGATAAATCCTGAACCCGTTTTCAAGCTCGATGATGAAGCCGACCGGCTCGCCGCCGAACAGCGTGTGCTGCTTCCTGGTCGCCGGATCGGTCCACAGGATTTCAGAACTGTGCTCGGCATGCACCTGGGTAATTTTCACGCCGGGAAACGGCGAGATGGTGCCGCCTTTGTTCATGCGCGGCGAGAGTTCGGGCGACAATTCGCCGAGCGTCTGCAATTGCTGGTTGAGCCCGGCGGGACCCCACACCGGCACGTTGTTTTTCTTCGCGAGCGCGACGGCGTCGCCTAAATGGTCGCCGTGCGCATGCGTCACGAGTATCAGGTCGAGCTTGCCCAGCGCATCGAGATTCTTGAATTGGGCCGGCGTTTTGGGATTCCCCAAAATCCATGGGTCGATCATGATGACCTTGCCGCCCGGCGTGGTGATGCGCATGGCTGATTGACCCAACCACCAGACCTCCGCGCTGCCGCTGGTGCCGGCGGTCCTTTCGGGTGGCGTGGCGCACCCGGCAATCAGAGTCAGCGCGGCCAGCATGCCTGCAATATTTCGCGTTACGTATTGCATTGTTTCCTCCCGAGAAAAAAATTATGGTTTTACGAACTTAAGTACGAACTCGTCATTGAACTGAGCAGGATTAGCCACTGGCGCGGTGCGCGGGTCATTTGAATTGCGCAAAAAGCCGCCCTCGCCGACCAGCCTGAAACCCGCCATTTCAACTTCGCGCTTAACCGCACTCTCTTCGATACGATGCAGCGATTTCCCCACAGTGATTCCGGCGCCGGGCTGCGCGGAGTGATCGGCAACGATGTAATGTCCGCCCGGCTTTAACGCATCGAACACCGCGCGGTTCATTGCAGTGCGATCGATTGGCAGATAAGTCGTATCGTGATAATTAAAATTAAAAGTCACCAGGTCGAGATTGCGCACCTCGGGCGGAAACGGTTTTTCAAACGGCCCCACTACTTCGACGACGTTTTTCATCACCGGCTTTTTCATGCGTTCCTCAAGCCGGGCCTTGGGCGTGTTATGCGCGTATACCTTGCCGGTTGCGCCGACCGCGCGCGCGAGCAATTCTGTCGTATAGCCGCCACCGGAGCTTAAATCGGCCACCGTCATGCCGGGCCGCACATCTATAAATGCCAGGAACTGCGCGGGCTTGCGCCGAAGGTCGTTAGTGCGGTCGGTGTCGCTGCGATCGGTACTGGCTACCAACGCCTGATAGTCAGGCGCCGGCGCCACCGCTGCGCACGCGGCCAGCACCGCAAACAGCGCGGCGATCATTGCAATTCGGTTACTCATTCGATGTTCTCCTCAATTGATATTTCCAAAATAAGCGACAGCGCATTTTGCTCGACGCTCCCCTCGCCCGCCGGGAGAGGGGCTGGGGGTGAGGGAATCGAGCGCTGCAATCATTTATGAAAAGCTCGATAGTGGCGCCGCTTCACTTGGCGGGCACGTCCTTGCATTCTTTGCGGATTTCGAGCGGCGTGCGCGTGCGGTCGTACGACTCCTGTACCGTTTTTCTCATTAGCGCCATATCGTCTTTGGTAATCTTACCGTCGCCCCCGAGTTTATCTACTTCGGCCAGCAGCACCTGCAGCGGTTCACCCTCGTTACGATACTGCTCGGTTGCGAGGGCCACATTGCCAAGCTGATCGCACGTCACCACGGCCATGCCGGGAGCGCAAAATAGTATAAGGCTTAAAAGTAGAGTTAATCGCACAAGGCCGCTTCCGTAAACCTCGCATGTTAAACGAGTCGCTCGTGCCGCGCATCCTCGTGTCGCCTCATCACGGGCGAGTCTGGCGGTGCAGGTTTATGACATCGTCGATTCCGCTGTCCACGCCGAAACCAAGCGCACCGGCGCGCGCCGTCGCAAAACGCGCCGGCCAGCTCAATACGATTTTTTCAATTGCGCTGTCCGGCTCGAAGCGCACGCGCTCTACGCACGCTTTGCCGCCAATCCGCGCGAGGGCGGCGAGCGCCTCGGCGACGCTGACAGTGATGCCGGGGGCGTTGAGCGTACGATTCGAGCCCCATAGAGCCGCCGGCAATTCCATCGCGCGTATCAAGGCGTCGACTGCGCGCGCGGGCGACGATATCCACATGCGGGCGTCTAACGGCACCGGACATATCGCCGATTCGCCGCTAAGCGGCTCCCGCAGGATGCTGCTCATGAAACCCGACGCTGCGCGATTGGGTCGTCCGGGCCGCACGACGATCGTGGGCAGTCGCACGCAGCGGCCGTCGAGATAACCTTTGCGCGAGTAGTCCGCAACTAATAATTCACCGATAACTTTTTGGGCGCCGTAAGACGACTGCGGAGTAGCCGCCGTCGCGTCATTGACGATGTCAGGCAGTTCGCCGCCGAAGGCCGCGACCGAACTGGTGAAGACGAGACGCGCGGGGTGTGACTGCTGCCGGCACGCTTCCAGGACCAGCCGCATCGCGTCGAGGTTCACGCGATAGCCAAGGTCGAAATCGGCTTCCGCGCCGGCGCTCACGACTGCGGCCAGGTGGAAGACGGCATGGGTGGGAGGTGCAAACACGCGCTTGATAAAGGCCCTGTCCGCGATATCGCCGGTCGCCTGCCGCACCCGCGGGTCAGCCACGCCACCTTGCGGCATCACCTGATCGACCAGCACCAGTTCGGTCAGCTCCGTGGACGCCCCCGGCTCGGCGCCGAGACCGCCGCGGGCGAGCAGAGCACGCGCGACGCTTTGGCCGAGAAATCCACCGCCCCCTGTTATCACGATCCTCATATCGCTCTGGCCCCCGTCAAACTATTCGCGCACTTTGCCGGCGCGTTATCATCGGGTTTTGGCCCGCGGGGCGCAATCGCCGCGCGAAAGCTCAACAATACGCGGAACCTTCCGCACAGTCAGCGGATTTTATTTTTGCATAACACCCACCGTTTTCAACACTGCCAATTGATGTCATGCACGCCGTGCCGCCTCGCTGCGTTGATGAATTCGAAATCATGAAAGCAAATGGAATGATGATTGATAACGGGGCCGACCGCACTTGTTGCAACTGCGCCGGGATGACGCGCATCCTCGATGTACCGATCTGCGCCCGGAGCAACCGAAGGTGATGCTGCCTTCCATGCACGTGCGGCCCGCAACCCCGGCGGATGTTCCGGCGATTACGGCCATCTATCGACAGCATGTGTTGCACGGCCTCGCCAGTTTCGAAATAGATCCGCCCGATACCGCGGAGATGACGCGCCGCTTTGAAACGGTTCACGCCCTGGGATTGCCTTTTCTCGTCGCGGCAGCCGACGGCGCCATCGTGGGCTATGCGTATGCCGCGATGTATCGCGCACGGCCTGCCTACCGGTACACGGTGGAAAACTCGGTTTATGTGGATAGCCATCGCACTGCCCTCGGCGTCGGCAGCGCGCTGTTGCCGGCGTTGATTGCTGCGTGCACCGCAGCGGGTCGCCGCCAGATCATCGCCGTCATCGGTGACAGTGCCAATCAGGCATCGGTCAGGCTGCACGAGAAGTTTGGTTTTGAACGAGTGGGACTGCTGCCCGCGGTCGGCTACAAGTTCGGCCGCTGGGTCGATTCAGTGCTGATGCAGAAACAAATCGGCGACGGCCGGAGTTCGCCGCCGGAGTAGTTCACTACCATCGCCGCCCTGCCTACACCTGGTCTTCCAGCCCGACTTTTTCGCGCCAGTCTTTGCGCTTGAACAAAAGCGGTTTCAAACCGAGCAGGATCAATACGCCGGCGGCGGCAAACATCGTGATCGCAATCGGCCGCTCAAAGAAGATGCCGTAACTTCCGCCCGACATGGCAAGCGACTGGCGCACCGACAGCTCGAGCATCGGCGATAAAATGAGTCCGAGCGCAATCGGCGCGGGCTCAAAACCCGTTTTACGAAGCACATAACCGAACGCGCCCATGCCGAGCATGATCCACACATCCACCACGCTGTTGCTAACGGAATAAACGCCGAGAATGCAGAAGCAAAGGATCGCGGGATACAAGTACGAATACGGTATGCGCAACAGGTACACGAACAAGCCGACCAGCGGCAGATTTAATATGAGCAGCACGACGTTACCGACGTACATGCTCGCGACGAAGCCCCAGAACAAATCGGGTTGCTGCGTGATCAGCATCGGCCCCGGCGAAATGCCGTGCACCATGATCGCGGCCAGCATGACCGCCGTGATCGGGCCGGTTGGAATGCCGAGCGCCAGCATCGGCACGAAAGCGCCGGTTGCTGCCGAGTTATTCGCTGACTCGGGCCCGGCGACTCCTTCGATGGCCCCCTTGCCGAAACGCTCGGGGTGCGTCGACATCCGCCGCTCGATGCCGTACGACACGAACGACGAAATGATATGCGCCGATCCCGGAATGATGCCGATCAGAAAACCGATCAAACTACCGCGGCTGATCGGGCCTACCGATAGCTTGATTTCTTCCAGTGACGGAATCAGCTGACGCAGCGTCGGCCGCTGAATAGCGGGCGGCGTCGGCTGCCCGGCGGTCAGCAGAATTTCCGACAAGCCGAATAGTCCGACCGCCACCGGCACGATGCCGATGCCATCAGCGAGTTCGATAACGTCATAGCTGAAGCGCGTATAGCCGCTCATCGCATCGATGCCGATCATGCCGAGCAACAGACCAACCGCCGCCATTGCGAGCGTCTTCAGCATGGAGCCGCCGCTCATATAGGCCAGCACAAACAGTCCCATCAACAGCAAGCCGGTATATTCGGGTGGACCAAAGCGCAGCGCAAATGATGCGAGGGTCGGGGCGAGAAACATGAGTGCAACGACCGACAGCGTGCCGGCGACGAAAGAGCCAATCGCCGCGATTGCCAGCGCCGGCCCTGCGCGCCCGCGTTGCGTCATCGCATAACCATCGATACATGTCATGACCGAGGCCGCCTCGCCCGGGATACGCATGAGTATCGAGGTGGTCGAACCGCCGTACATCGCGCCGTAATAAACACCGGCGAGCAGCACGATCGCGATGATCGGATTGAGCCCGAACGTCGCGGGCAGCAGCAGACTGATGCCGGCGAGCGGCCCCAGGCCGGGCAGCATGCCCACCAGTGTGCCGATTACGCAACCGGCAAATGCATAGGCGAGCACCGACGGTTGCAGCGCCACCGAAAAACCGTGCATCAGGTTGGCAAATACGCCGCCGTCCATCATTGAGCCTCGTGCAAATGGCTTACGTCCATTTGCACCTCTAAGCTCCCCTCACCCTCCGGGAGAGGGGTGGGGGGTGAGGGATGAGCACGAACAATTTGCGTTTGCGTGCTCATCACAAACCCCACGGTCCGTGCGGCAGTTGCACTTTGAGCAACGAGGCGAACAAATAATATGAGAGAAACGCAAAACCGAATGCGACAAGTAAGGTTGGCACCGGCCGCTTGCGCTCGACCACGCCGAGCATGAAGACGAGTAGCGCAGTCATGGACAGCCGGTAGCCGATGCGTTCGAGCGCCAATACCGCAACGCCGCATGCGATGAGCATCACGATGCCGCGGCGGCCTTCCGACCAGTCGACCGCGTTAAAGAGCGGCGACGTGCCTGCGCGCAATGCGATCAGCAGCCCGAATACGCCGAGCGCGCCGGCAATCATTAACGGCATGTAGCCAGGTCCCGGCTCCGCCAGAGTGCCGACCGGGTACGCGCGGTTTTGCCAGCCGGCCAGCAATGCAATCAACATGAGCACCACGCCGGCCACCACATCGCTGCGCAGCCCGCGAGAGGCGCCCCCGGTTTGTTGCATGTCGGCGCTGCTCACGGCATATCCATCATTTGTGGTCTTCGGCGCGGCCGACCGCATTGACCGCTTCGGCGAGCCGCTTCGCGTCCGCCGCCCAGTATTTGGCGAATTCAGGCGCATCGAGATATTGAATCGGCGAATCTATTTTTGCCATCGTCGACTTGAAGTCAGGATCGTCGACCGCTTTGCGCACGGCGTCGCGCAGCGCTTTCGTTACCGGCTCGGGTGTACCGCGCGGCGCAAACATGCCCGCCCAGATATAGTACTCGATGTCATATCCCAGTTCCTTGAAGGTCGGCACCTGCGGAAAGGCTGCATGCCGCTTCGCGCCCCAGCCGACGATAGGCCGCAACCGGCCCGCCTTGACATGGCTGGCGACCGCCGCCGGGCCGCCAACCGTCATCTCGACGTGACCGCCGAGTAAAATGGTAATCGCCGGACCGCCGCCATTGGTGTGAACGGCGCGCATTTTGAGATTCGCGGCGTGCAAAAACATTTCCATCGGCATGTGCAACGCGCCGTAAATGCCGGAAGTCGAATACGACATCTGGCCCGACTTCGCCTTGGCGAGCGCGATCAATTCCTGCAGCGACTTGACCGGCAGCGATGGATGCACGACGAGTATGGTGGGATCAGCCGAAATCAATGCGATCGGAACTAACTGATCGAGCGTGTATGCGGGCTTGCGGTCAAAGAGTTTGTCGGCTTCCGGTATCACCGAGATGCTCGACAGCGCCATTAACAGCGTATAGCCGTCGGGTTTTGCATTCGCGACCAGCGAATTACCGACTGCACCGCCTGCGCCCGGACGATTCGCGATGACCACCGGTTGCCTGATAGCTTTTTCGAGTGCGATTGCCGTCGGCCGGCCCGTGATATCGGCCACGCCGCCGGGCGGGAACGGCACGATCAGCGTTATCGGCCGCGACGGATAAGCGTCCTGGGCGTGAACGTGTAGAGCCGCGAGCGCAAGCAGCGCGCCAATCAGAATACGAGTCATGACTCCTCCGGATTTTTTGGGATGACTGCGGAAAATCGTCTGCGCGATTCTACCGAATTACGCGATTCGCCGGGTACGCCTATGCGACCGGATTTTCGAGCGTGCCGATCGGCTCGATCGTGATGGCCACGCGGTCGCCCGCATGCAGGAATTTCGGTGGATTGAAGCCAATGCCCACACCCGCGCAAGTACCGGTCGCGATCAAGTCGCCGGGTTCGAGCGTCATCACGCGCGACAGCGTTTCGATCAAGGTCGGGATGTCGAATATCAATTGGCTGACCGGCGCATCCTGCCGCACTTCGTCGTTGACGCGAGTGACGAGCTGGAGCTGAGTCACGTCGCGCACTTCATCCGCAGTGACAATGCATGGCCCCATCGGACAATAACCGTCGAGGCTTTTGCCGAGGAACCATTGCTTGTGCTGATTTTGCAAAGTGCGCGCCGTCACGTCGTTGATGATGGTGTATCCGTACACATGATCGAACGCATCCTTCTTCGCGATGCCGCGCCCGCCGGTGCCGATCACCACCGTCAGCTCGCCTTCGTAATCCGTCGAATTGGTGTAGTCGAGATAACCCGGAATCGGCTCGCCTTGAGCGATCACCGAGTTGGGCCACTTCGTGAACATGATCGGCAATTCCGGAATCGCATCTTTACCGGCACTCGCGTCGAAGCCGCTAGCGTGGAATTCCTTCGCATGATCGTAATAATTTTTGCCGACGCACAGAATATTT
>JANXRI010000367.1 GCA_025353085.1 Betaproteobacteria bacterium | reverse complement strand
CGCCAAAGCCCTCGACAAACACCTTTATGCAATTAGCCAAGCCTGACCCAATTTTCCCGCCATTTTCACCGGGCGCGGTCGTCAAAAAAATCAACGAGGAAGTGAATCGTGCGCTGGCGACGCCGGCATTGCAGGCCCGCTTCGCTGAATCCGGCATCGAGACGATGGGCGGCAGTCCCGAGAAGTTCGCCGCATATCTCGCGAGCGAAATCAGAAAATGGAAATTTGTCGCGCGCGACGCCGGCATCAAGCCCGATTGAGCGCGGCGGCCTACGTGGCGGCTTGTTTCAGCAGCTCAACCCAGTTCGCGGGCAAGACGATTTGTTTCGTTGTTGGTCTTGTATGGCCGCCTTCGAGCACCATCACGCGGTTGCGGTGCGGATCGCCGCACACGACAATGCTCAATAGCTCCGGACCCGATAACACGCGCACCATGTCGTCGGGCGCGCCCGCGAATTCCGGCGGAAATACACCTTCCGCAACGCGTTCGCGCGCCGATTGCCCGGAGATCGTCGTGTACTTAAGCACCCAGTCGAATTCGCGCAGCGACATGCGCGTGTGTTCGTAGAGGTGCTCTTTGATGTCCCGTTTCGAATAGCCGGCCTCCGCGAGCGATTTCGCAATCGACGGCGACATCAGAATGGTAATCATCACGCGTTCGGCATCGGCGCCGCGCGCGGGAAAATTGAAGAGCCGCGTCGAACTCTTGATTTCTTTCGCGATCAATTCGAGCGCGCTTTGCGCGCCGTTTTGTCCTGCCGCGCTGTAGGCGGCGGGCGACGGTCCCCAGTTGTTCGTCACGCCGATCGTCACGGTGCTTGTCGTGCGGTCAAAGCCATGGCCGGCATGGAACGGTTCCCACGGCGACTCCGCTTCGTTTTCGGCGAGCGCGAAGCCGAGCGGATAGCCGAACGTGCCCATGTAACTCGCGCCGGGACGAAAGCCCGCGATGTTCTTGACGATGAGCCCGATCGCGCGGCCGAGCGCGGGATTCGCGCCGCGCGAGACGAGCTGCGCGCCGTGCTCGAAGCCTAGTTCACGCGCGAGCGGCCCGTTGACGAGCACATACGGAAAAATTCCGGACGAGCTGCCGATGCTTGCAAGCCGGCATTCGGGGTCGGCGAGCGCTTCAACTACGGCTATCAGCAGCGGCATGTGGTGCGGACTCAAACCCGCCATCACGCCATTCACTGCGATATTCCACGACGTTGCGCTCAGATTGGCGGACGGGAGAATCGCGATCTCTGCGTCGGGCGAGCAGTCGGTATAGCGGAGGAAACGCTCGACGCGTTCGATCGTGGGCGCGACGACCGGCAGGCCGTCGCTCCATTCCCGCTCGAGAAAATGGCGATCGACTTCTTCCGCCGTGCCGCTGAAGACGATGGCGCGAGGATCGCGCGCCGCCGTGCTTGTCGTCCTGGCGCCGCCTGCCTTCGAAGTAAGTCCCGTAACGATGCGATCGACTAGCACTTCCGCGATGTTCTTTTCGATCTCCCGCGCTTCATGAATGCCGAGCGGGCCCGGATATTCGGCGATGTGCAAATCGTCGACGCCGCCGGCTTTGCCGGTGAAGCGCGCGAGCACCGAAAAGCCGGACGTCGTAACGACGACCGTCGGCAGGCCCGCTTTCTCTGCTGCTGTAGCCGGCCGCGCCGCGGCCGGAGCGCAGTTTCCTCAGGCGCCGTTGCCCGTGATCAGCGCGTCGCAGTCCTGTCGTTTCGCGATGGCGATGATTTCGTCCGCGAGTTCTTTCTGACGCGCGGGATTGTCGCTATGCGGCGCATGCGGAAATTCCGTGTACGGAATGATTTTCAGGTCCGGATATTTTTCCTGCAGCAACCGGCGCAGTACCGGAAAAGTTAAATTGCCCTTGAATACGCCGTTCCACACTTCGCCGATCGTTTTGCCGGCGAGCGTATCGAGGCGCGGTGCGCTGCCGCTCGATTTCACGACTTCCAACCCGAGCGGGCTCACGACTGAGAGTTTTTCCATGCGAATGCTCCTTACTGCAAATTGATTTTCAGCTCGCGCGTGAGCTGGGTCCATTTTTCCATGTCGCTGCGGATGAACTTGTCGAACTCGGCGGGCGTATTGCCTACTGGCTCAAGGCCGAGCGTGACAAAGCGTTCGACAAGCGCCGGTTGTTTGACGAGCGCGGCAACCTCCTTTTGTATTCTATCGACCGCATCAGGCGGCGTGCCCGCGGGCGCGACGAGTCCCGCTAGGCCGCTTGCCGAAAAGCCCGGATATCCCTGCTCCGCGATAGTCGGTACCGCCGGCAGGCTCAGCGAGCGCTGCGACGTCGAGACGCCGAGCGCGCGCAGGCGTCCGGCTTTCACGTAGGTAATCAGCGAAGGTATGGTGTTGAACGAAACGTCGACTTCGCCCGCGAGTAGTGCGGTGGCGACGAGCCCGCCGCTCTTGTACGGCACATGCACGAGCTCGGTGTGCGTATATTTTTTGAAGAGTTCCACGGCCAGATGCGCACTCGAGCCGTAGCCGCCCGATGCATAGTTGATCGTGCCGGGCCGCGCTTTGGCGAGACGCACGAACTCCGACACCGATTTCACCGGCAGCGACGGATGCACGACGAGCAGGTTCGCGATCATCGCGACCAGCGTGACCGGCGCGAAATCGCGCAGTGTGTCGTACGGCAGCTTCTTGTATATGCCGGGATTGACGGTATGGCCCGAGTTGACCATCAAGATCGTATAACCGTCGGGCGGCGATTTGGCGACGATCTCGGTGCCGAGCACGCCGTCCGCGCCGGGTCGGTTGTCGACGATCACGCGCTGGCCGAGCCGGTCTGCCAGCGGCTGTGCGATCACGCGCGCGGCGACGTCGGTGCCGCCGCCGGGTGCGAAGCCGACGATCATGCGGATCGGTTTGGCCGGATAGCTTTGCGCGCGCACACCCATCAAGGGCGCCAGCAAAATGACGATGCAGAACGTTAAGCGCAATCGGGACAATGGTGTACTCGCGGGTGATAGCGGCCTTGCTGCATGGCGAGGGCCGGATTGATTTGTTGCCCAAGTTTCGGCGTTGCCCGCGCCGCCGTCAAGCGAGCGCGAGTGAACGTCGGTGCCCGAATTTATAGGAATGCCCATAGAGGGTAGACTGCGCCGATGAATTTTTCGCGATCCGCACTTTTCGGGCGTTCGCAGTGGCGCGCGTTGCCGCGCACTGTCGCGTGGCTGGCCGCGGTGATGATCGTGCGCGCCGCATTTGATGCAAGGGCCGAAGATTATCCGGCGAAACCTTTGCGCATCGTGACGTCGGTGGCGGGCGGCGGCAACGTCGTGCCGGCGCGGATCGTCGCTCTGGGA
>JANXRI010000245.1 GCA_025353085.1 Betaproteobacteria bacterium | reverse complement strand
CGGAGTTGAATGCGTTTCTGAAATCGTAAAACGAGATACTCGTTTTAGCCGATCACCGGGTGGCAGACCCATGCTGGTTTCAATCTCCCCGTGGCAGACGGGGGGCTGGTTTCATTCTCCGGTGGTAGACCGGAGGCTAGTCACTTTTCCTGCGCGGCCAGGAAAAGTAACCAAAAGGAGGCCGCCCCGTGGTGAGCCGCGCCTTGCGCGTTCCTTGCGTTACTCGCCAAGTTCGGGGTCTCGGCAGAACTCGCTCGAAGAATGAGAAAACACGGAAACGATTGCGAGCTCAGACAGCTCCTCGACCAAATCACCGAACTCGCCTGCGTTACTCAGCGGCTCACAAAGGGGTCAAAAGACCCGGCAGCGTCGAGATAAGAAGCAGTGAGTGGTAAACACGATCGAATTTAAAACAGAACTAAAAACTCAGCGAGTTGCCATGGCGCTATCGCTTGCACTCTCACGATGCGGGTCGTTCTTCCCCCTTGTGAGACGCCGAGCAGTCGCAGGCGTGAAAAGGGTTCGGTTGTGACTCGTTAGCGGAACGCCCGTTTGCGGGAACAACCGACGGGAGCCCCGTGCTAACACATTCATTAGACTTGATCCCGCATTCACAAAGGCGTCAATTGCAGATGGCACCGGGGCTCGTCGGCGAGGAACTGTCTGAGCTCGCAACCGTTTACGTGTTTTCTCATTCTTCGAGCGAGTTTTCGGAAGCCGCTTTTCACGGCGAGCAGCACAGGGAATCCCCGATAGAGGACGACTCGCTGGGGCGGTCTTTTCTTGGGTTACTTTCTTTTGGCCGCGCAAAAGAAAGTGACCAGCCCCGGGTCTGCTACCCGGAGACTGAGTCCAGCCCCGGGTCTGCCACCCGGTGAACTAGGCAAAGCGCACTCGTTTTTTCAATTCTTTCTTTCCGACACCCGCGCTCCACCCTTAACCTGCCGCATGAGCTCACTCCGAATCTCGCGCAACTTCGCTTTGATCTGCGCCGCATTGTCGGCGCCGATGCGGATCATCGCTTTTTGTCCCGCGGAGAGCGCTTCGATCTCCGGATCCGCGTATTGATAGAGCACCTTGGGCCGCACGAGCTTGATTGGCACCTCCACATCAGGGGTCGCCAATAAGTGGTCTATCGCCGCGATCACCCGATCATTAAAATAACTATTCGGATAGCCGAACTCCTCATAAGCGCGCTGGAACAGCGGATAAAACTGACCATATAGCGCGACCGCTTTTTCGGTGTTGAGCGTAGCCAGCAGCCGCATAAAAGGCGCATAGCGCGCGGCATTGGCCGGATCGATGACAGCGTTTTCGCCTATGCCGGCGACCGCGAATGTTCCAGCGGCCGGCCTGATCGGCATCAACCGCTGCGCAATCTTCTGGCGCGGAATATTGTCGACGGTCGCTGCGACGTGGCGCACGAAATCGTTCGTCTGAAAAAGATCGACGAGCGCTTTGTCCAGCAGCAAATCATTAAGCGCAACCTTAAGCGTGGTGTCACTCTGGTCGAGTGCAGGCAACGGCTTCTCCTGAAGCGGGCGCTCAAGCGGATAACGGATTTCCGCTTCGGCGGGCTCGGATGGCCGCTCGACGACCGGTGGCGGCAACTGCAAGTGCAGATCGGCCGGTGGCTTTATTGCGGAATAAATAATGTTTCCGATCAGACCCACGGCTGCAAGAGCAACCAAGCTTCCAATCATTTTGCTCATACGGGTGCCCCTGTAATAAGCGCCGCTGCGCGAAATACGCTGGGCGGGCAGACGCTTTTGCTGTGATGCTGTAATGACATCATAAATATGACTGGAGCGTAACGTTGAAGTTCAAGCACGCCATGCTAGGCGCGGGACGCGACCGTTGCGTCGCCTGGGGCACGGGGCTCTGATTCAACTAAATCCCCTTTTTTCATTCGGTGCTATATTCGAACAGACACATTCCATTGGGAGACAAAAATGAAATCAAGTTTAATTTCCGCTTGCGCGGCCGCGCTCTTGTTGAGCGCATGCGGCAACAAAGAAGTTCCTCCACCCGCTGCACCGCCGGCGCCGAAAGTCGAGGCTGCGGCACCCGCACCGGCCGGTACGATGAGCAACGAAGACAAGGCTAAAGCGATGGACGCGGCGAAGGCCTCGGCGAAATCGGCGGGTGGCGGTAAAGAATAATTCGCAAGGCAGATCGTATGGAAAACCGGTCTGTCGAGCGCTATGGCGCCTTTGCCCAGTTTCTGCATTGGGCAACGGCGATCCTCGTTCTCATCGCATTCATCTACGGCCCGGGCGGCTCTGAAGAGCGCGTCTACTCGGCCGCGCGCGATTTCGATCGGCAGCTGCACGAGACATTGGGGTTGTGCGTGCTCGCGCTCGTCGCGATACGGGTGTTGTGGCGCATGTTCGACCAGCGGCCGGATCCGCCGGACGTGCCGCGCTGGATGGGACTCGCGGCAAAGCTCGTGCAGGGCGCGCTCTGCGTGCTGCTCTTCGCGGTTCCGCTCACTGCAATTACCGGCGCGTGGATCGAAGGCCATCCGCTTACGCTGCTCGCCGGCGTGGAGATTCAACCGCTGCTTGCGCTGTCACACGACACCGGCGCAATCGTCGCGGAGATCCATACCTGGCTGGGGGATACGATACTGTGGGTAGCGGGATTGCATGCAGTGGCCGGGCTCTATCATCACTTTTTTCTCCGGGACGGTGTGCTCGTATCGATGCTGCCGCAGTGGTTGCTGGTGGGTAAGCGGAAGCGTCGCTGAACTAGTTTTCCCGGGGCAAACCGGGAGCTGGTTTCATTCTCCGGGTGGCAGACCCCGGGGCTGGTCTCATTCTCACCGGGTGGCAGACCCAGGGCTGGTCTCATTCTCTCCGGGTGGCAGACCCGGGGCTGGTCTCATTCTCACCGGGCGGCAGACCCGGAGCTGTCTCATTCCCCGGTGGCAGACCGGAGGCTGGTCATTTTTCCTGCGCGGCCAGGAAAAGTAACCAATGGGAGGAGCAGCCCGGACTCGGACTCGCGCAGCGTGGAGCGGGTAGGGACGCCAAGCGGCGCATGCAAACGGAATTCTTATACGCACATCACATCGCGTTTTCGTTTCGATTGGCAGCACGTAATGCGCCGCCGCCCCGTGGTGAGCCGCGCCTCGCGCGTTCCTTGCGTTACTCGACAAGTTCGGGGTCTCGGCAGAACTCGCTCGATAAATGAGAAAACACGATTGGGATTGCGAGCTCAGACAACTCCTCGACCACGGCACCGAACTCGCCTGCGTTACTCAGCGACTCACAAAGGGGTTGAAAGACCAAGCAGCGTCGAGACGGGAGGCGGTTAGCGGGAAATGGAATGCACACTTAAAACAAAATTAATACGACTCGCAAATTCGCCGCTGCCCGCTTCAACGCTCCGCATGTTGTTTTGTTTTTTCCCCTTGTGAGTCGCCGAGCAGCCGCAGACAAGGCTGGCAGACTTAGGCGAGGACTGTCTGAGCTCTCGCACGTTCGATGTGTTCATTCATTCTGAGAGCGAGTTCCGCAGCCGCCGGACTTGGCGAGCAGCACAGGGAATCCCCGCAGGGGACGACTCGCTGGGGCGGCCTTTTCTTGGGTTACTTTCTTTTGGCCGCGCAAAAGAAAGTGACCAGCCCCGGGGCTGCCCCCCGGAAGATTCCAAAGTGTTACCTATTCTTACTGTGTCATTAAAAACAAGGTATTGTAAGCACTTCTTCGTTCCATTTCGGAGGATCTATGAGTGCGCGCCAACAATTTGATCGATACCTGGAGCATTTGGCGGGTGGACTTGGGCATATGGACCGACACTCGGGATTGAAAGGCTACTGCACGGGGCTGATGCTGCCTTTGGCGCGCAAGAGTGTGGAGCCGATGGCCGCGCGAGTCGATCCGTTGCATGCGAGTGCCCGGCACCAGTCGTTGCATCACTTTGTGGCCAAGGCCGAATGGTCCGACGGGGTGATGCTGCGTCGGGTAGCCCAGTGGGTGGTGCCGAAGATGGAATTGGCAGGGGGAGGTTTCTGGATCGTGGACGACACCGGTTTCCCGAAGAAAGGTAAGCACTCGGTTGGGGTTGCACGCCAGTACTGCGGGGTACTGGGCAAGCAGGATAACTGCCAGGTGGCCGTTAGCCTCTCTTTGGCGTGCGAGCAGGCCAGCGTGCCGGTGGCCTACCAGTTGTATCTGCCCAAGGAGTGGGCGCGGGATCCTGCGCGACGTCAGAAGGCCGGTGTTCCCGCCAAGATGAAGTTCACCACCAAGACCGATATCGCCGTGGGGCAATTGGAAACTTTGTTGGCCCAAGGCGCCCCGAGGCACTGCGTACTGGCCGATGCGGGCTACGGGGTCAACCAAGCGTTTCGCCAACGACTCACTGAGATGGGCTTGCCCTACGTTGTTGGCATCACCTCGGCGGTCGTGGTCTGGCCCCCCGGCCTGGAACCGCTGCCGCCCAAGCGCTACAGCGGAACGGGGCGTCCGCCTGTGATGCCGCGCCGCACTCGGGCCCGGCAGCCGGTATCGGTCAAGACCTTGGCCCATACGCTGCCGGCCAACGCTTTCCATACTATTAGCTGGCGCCAAGGAACCAACGAGGCGCTCAGTGGACGCTTTGCCGCCGTACGGGTGCGTCATGCGGGAGGCAACACCGGCAAGGCGCGTCTGCGCCCAGAGCAATGGTTGTTGATCGAATGGCCTGCCGGGGACGCC
>JANXRI010000243.1 GCA_025353085.1 Betaproteobacteria bacterium | reverse complement strand
GGCGTCCCCGGCAGGCCATTCGATCAACAACCATTGCTCTGGGCGCAGACGCGCCTTGCCGGTGTTGCCTCCCGCATGACGCACCCGTACGGCGGCAAAGCGTCCACTGAGCGCCTCGTTGGTTCCTTGGCGCCAGCTAATTTAGGTGAGAGCCTTTAGTTAGGACCTTTATGGCGCGCATAAGACCGGCGAAAGCCTCCGCGCACCGAACACCGCCGTTGTTTGCGCCAGTCATTGCGACGCGCCGCTTGGCAAGCGCGCCGTTCGACTTTTAATCCGTTATCATCGGCGCCTCGACGACGCACTAGCACTAGCGTTAGCTTATTTGCTCACGACACGCGCACAGAAAATGCCTAAACGTCACGCCGGTTTCACGATGATCGAAATGATGGTAGTGGTCATCATCATCGCGGTACTCGCGTTGATGGCGGTTCCCAGCTTTCAGGACCAGATCGTCAGAGACCAGATCAACAAAGCCTTGCCGCTCGCTGACATCGCAAAAACCCCCAACGCCGTGGCGTGGACAATGCTGCAGGCGTTTCCGTCTGACAATGCAGGCGCGGGACTGCCGCCCGCCGACAAGATCGTGAGCGATGCAATCAGTTCGGTCGCCGTGAAGGACGGCGCAATTCACATCACCTTCGGCAATCGCGCCAACGGCGTCATCATCGGGAAAATGCTCACGCTGCGGGCGGCGGTAGTGGAAGATGCGCCCGTCGTACCAGTCACCTGGGTGTGCGGCTATGCCGAGGCGCCGGATAAGATGACGCTCCACGGACAGAACCAGACCAATATAGCGGCGAGTTTCTTGCCGTTCGCGTGCCGGTCGCGCGCCGCCAAGAAGTAGCGCTCGCCTCAGCGCATTCGAGGCGCAGCGACGCCCTGGTCTAAAATGGCGCGATGTCCGGCGTCGAAATTTTCGCATTGGTGTTACTCGCCTCAACCGTTTGGTTATGGCTCGACAGTCTGAAAGTTCGCGAAGTTGCAGTCAGCGCCGCCCGCGCGGCTTGCACCGCTGACGGGCTGATGCTGCTCGACGATACGGTGGCCATTGCGAATTTAAAATTGAAGCGTGACGACGACGGACAGGTCAGGCTCCAACGCGCCTACGATTTCGAATACAGTGATACCGGTAATAATCGTCTCAAAGGCAGTGTAGTGCTGCTCGGGCAGCGCGTGACTATGCTCAACGTCGGATTGCGGCTGCCGCCAAACGTGCGCACCTTGCATTAACCGCTACCGAATTGGCCAAGTGATTTCAAACGCTACTTGCACGAACAAAAAAACGGAGCCGGCGAGCCCCGTTTTCTTCAACTCACCGCCGACTAATTGGTCGCAAAACAGTAAAAGAGTCCCGCACCCCCGGTGCTGACGAGCGCCGGCTGGCTGCAACCACCGCGCGAAGCATGGGACGAATTCCACGAGCGCGCGACATCATCATCGGTTAATCCCTGACGGTCGCTGTGCCCCATTTGTACCGCGCCGTCCGCGCCGCTCTTGGTGTAATTGCCGCAGGTCAGATCGGAGCCCGCCGGAAAAGCAAGACCGTTGCGTTGCGAGCCGGTCAGAACGTCGTGTGTATTGGGCGTGTCGCCGCGCCCGTTCACGACCGCGCCTTTCTCGGTCAGATTGGTCTGCTTGGTTACGTTGTTGGCGCCATGCAGGTTTTCGATGTCCGTTGCGATTACCACGCCTTTCGCGTTTTGCCATGGACCGCGGCCAATGCGGTCGATGGCGTTAATGCCCGGCGTCGTTGCAGTTGAGGCGGTGCTCAAGTAAGCGCGCCAGTTGCGATTGCCCGCGCCGACTGCCTTAGCGAGATTCTGACAATGCCGATCCGCGCCGGCCAAGCCGCCCAGATCGGCGCCTTTATCGCTGCCGACGCTGGTGACAAAAAAAGTCATCCGATTTTTTTGCGGATCGACGCACCCGCTGATACCCAACGTTACAAGCGCGAGCGTTGAGACAAGCACAAATCGTGATTTGCGGTATGACATGAGTTCCTCCTCGTTATGTTCTGACGGCGAAAGGCGACGGTAGCATACATACTCCTGAAAGCGGTTCAAATGCCGCGCCGCGCGGGCTAGAATGGCGCGCCGTCCCGCCACCGGGACGCACCGCCCGACGCTTTCCGCCACTATCAGAGGAAACCCGCATGGAAAAAACCCCGCGCATCGACGTGCACAGCCACGTGTTCCCGCGCGAAATGCTCGATCTCATTCGCGCCCGTCCGCTTGACTACGGTATGCGTTTCGCCATTACGGACAGCGGTGAGAAACTCATGCGCGACGATGGACATGCGAGCCCGCTGTTCGACGAATTTTTCGAGGCCGACGCCAAAATTGCCGGCATGGATCGAAAAGGCCTCGACATTTCGGTGATCTCGCCGACGCCGATGATTTATTTCTACAACATTGACGCGGACCGGGCGATCACGGCGGCACGCGTCACTAACGACGGCGTAGCGAACATGGTGGCGAAGCGGCCGGATCGCTTACGCGGCATGGCGACGCTGCCGATGCAAAATACCGATGCGGCGATCGCGGAACTCGAGCGCGTGGTCAAAGATCATGGCTTTCGGTCTATTGAACTCGGCTGCACGATCGTGGGTGACTCGCTCGCGGAGAAACGCTACCGGCCGGTACTCAAGCGTGCGCAGGAATTGAAGGCTTTCATTTTCACGCATCCGCATTTCACCGGCGAGCGCTGCGGGCTTGACACCTACTATCTCTCGAATCTCGTGGGGTTTCCAATGGATACGGTGACCATGGCTGCGCACCTGATGTTCAGCGGCGCGCTCGACGAGTTGCCGGGGCTTAACATTGTGCTCGTCCATGGGGGCGGCTATCTGCCGTACCAGATCGGACGTCTCGCTCACGGCTACGCTGTGCGCAAGGAGCCGCACGTGAATAAGGCGTCGTCACCGCGCGACCTCCTGCGCCGGTTTCACTTTGATGCGCTGACGCACGATGACAAGGCACTGGCATTTTTAATCGAACAGGTCGGTGCTGACCGGGTGATGCTGGGCACGGATGCGCCGTTCGACATGGGCGAGGAAAAGCCGCTCGCCAGGCTGGACACGGTATCCGGCCTTGGCAGCGCAAACCGCGAGCGCGTGCTCGGGCTGAATGCGCTCGCGTTGCTCGGAGAAGATTGCTGAGCCGCGCCTGCGGTGCGAGGGCGATGACAATCCCGGTTACAACCGTGCACTGTTACTGGCTTTTTAATCTAATCGTCAGCGGTAGTGCGAACCGATCGACATTTCAAGGCCTCAGTGCGCAGTTTTCACGGACGGGAGCGGTTAACATGCGAAGCTGGGCAGGGTAAAAATATTCATAGATCGCGAGTAAGGGAGAATCTGCTATGACTACGCAAAACTTTGTAAAGAAATTCATCTCGACGCTGCTGCTAGCTGCGTTCGCTTCGGCTTTGTTCGCCGCCGACGCGGGAACCGTTCAGCAAATCACGGGTAAGGTGACGATTATCGGTGCCGATGATCTCGTGCGCCTGGCCGGGCCGAGGGAAAAAATAATGTCCGGCGATACCATCGTGACCGAGGCGAAAAGCGAGACGCTGGTCAAGATGGCCGATGATTCAACTGTCCTGGTGCGCCCGAATACGCGGTTTCAATTCACTGAATACAAGTACGAGAAGGCGCCCGGCGATTCGTCAATCGTAACCTTGCTGCGCGGTACCGTTCGTATGGTCACGGGGCTGATCGGGAAACGACGGCCGGCCAACGTTCGCGTGAACACTCTTACGGCGACCATCGGCGTGCGGGGCACCGATTTCGAAGTGGCGGTAATTCCTGAAGATACGGCTGACGCGCGCGCCGGCGTATACGATCTGGTGCACGACGGCGCGACCAATATCCGGCTCACTCAGCTCGACCGGAATCTCGATGTCAAAAAGAATCAAACCGCCTTCGCGCCGGACAAGCCCAAGCCGGGCGAAGAGCCGCTGCAGATTCTGAACGAGACGCCGATATTCCTGCAATCTGGCGGCGGGCTCGACGCCTTGATTCAGTCGATCACGGTGCCGATGCCGATGATGTTTCGCTGATCGTCCGCGAGCCAGCCGCCCGCCATGGCGCTGACAAAGCTATTGCGCAAGGCAGGACAGGCGTCGCAGATTTTTCCATTCTTCGTTCCAGCAACAGCGATGGTCATAACTTTCTCTGTTGATAACCGTAGCGCCGGTCACGCGCTCAAGAAATCGTTTTGAAGTCAACGCCGGGACTATCTTGTCACGGCCGCCCATAAAATGCGTTTGGTGGACACTGCGCAGTTTCTCGGCCGCCTCCGCGGGGTTTAATGACAGGTCGAGACGTGACACGCGCAATGCGTCGGTCCATGCGGAAGTGTCGAGCGGCGCCGCTATAGTGACCAGACATTTGACATCGTTGCGGCGTTCCGCGATCAGCGCTGCCATCGCGCCACCGCCCGAGTATCCGACCAGATCGACCGCGCTTGCGCCATACATTTGTTTGGCTTGATCAACTGCTTCATTCATGACCGTCACCGCCTCATGACTGAAGCGGCCGCGCATCCAGAGTGCCGGGTCACAATTGGCAAGTTCTAACACGCCTAGATACTGACACGGGCGTCCAAGATAGACGACCGCCAGCGACGGGTCGGCAATCGCCATGTGCATTACCAGCGGTCTTATGGGAGTCGGGTCTTGTGGCGGCTCGTCGGTGAAGCGCCACGGCGCGCCGTCGCTCTCGACATAGACTGTTACCCGATCCGTTGCCCTGCCAGGCGCGGGCTTAGCAAAGGCACGCACTCTCGCGTCCGCAACTTCAAACGGCCGAAAACCCGCGGTGTCGGCCAAGCTGCGCGCATGCTCGGACGGCGATTGAAGTACGGTGCAAGCGGTACAAAACAAAACTGCCGTGCTGGACATAATCCAGCGGCGCGGCAGTTTCATTGGTTGCTATCTATCTCGCCGACGACCATGCGCCGGCGCGTGGGCCGGCTTTAGAAACGAATCCCGACATTTAACAATAGCTGGTTATTCTTAACTTCGGAGCGGCCCCGTTCGCTCGAATACTGGACGCTGCCGTAGAGCGAATTATCGGCCCTGAAGCGCACGCCAATCGCCGGGGTCCACGCGTCCTTGTCGTTCGCGGCCGATATGCCGGCAACCGGCGCCTGATCGGGACGATGGAGGTCGTTGATATAACTCAACGAGGCGTAGGGCGTGAAATTGCCTGTCGTGTAAGCGACCTGTCCAATCAGGCGTACCTGCGAAATGTTCACGGTTCCGTCGGGAACAAGCGTGCCGTTGGTCAATGTGTAGGCGCCGAGTTTGTCGCGCACGGCGAGGAAGGCGCCGCGACCGCTTAGACTCCACGCGCCGATCACTTCCCGATAAGTGAGGCCAAGCGTGCCGAGCGCACGGTTGTCCCTGGTCGAGCCGGAAACGCCTGCGGTCGTCGTATCAAGATTCGTACGGCCGACACCAACTGACGCGTCGAACGCCAGATTCTTGTTGATCGGAATGCCGAGGTACGGCGAAACCGTCACGCCACGTCCGTTGAGTTTGCCGCCGGAAAAACTGAGATCGACATTGGTGCGATCAACGGCGGTGGCCACGCCGAAAATCATGTTGTTGCCGAAAGTGTAATCGACGCCGACGAGATATACATTGACGTCTCCGCTCGATTGCAACGGTGAGAAGTTGTAGCCGATATTGCTGTGCGAGTATGCGGTCCACGCGTTCCATGATTTGCCGCCGGGGGCGCCGGCCGCCCCTGTGCCTTGACCCGACAGCGCAAATCTCTTTACGGTGTTGTTTCCGGCGAAGTTCGCATCGCCCGCCGCAAAACCCGCGACCGTGCCGCCAACGATGTTAGCGGTGTTCAACCCGGTGGTCGTGATCAAATTGGTGACGGTGCCAGGCTGGTCGGTGGCGCTGACAGTGGTCGCCGAAGCAACACCCGTGAGCCCCGCCCCCAGCAGGAGAACAACCGCATGAAGCGCGGTGTTGATTTTTATTAATCGCATCTCGTGTTCCCCTAAGCCGAGTTTATTTGTTCGGAATTAAGCAAATAATCAACCGTTTGATTATCACGCTTTTGTTTAACCTTCATTCAGTTGGAAGTATACCAACTGCGGCTGGAGCTTTCATGCGAAGAGCACGATGGACTCCACTATCCGCTACTTTTGTTGCGCTTTTGCAACGTTCAACAATACGTTGTAAAGGCGGGCTTCCAACAGCGGGCGGGCTCGCGCAAGAACGGACGAGATGACATGTGAATCAGACACTTCGGCCGCCATTATGATCCGTTCGGAATAGGCATCGAGTTCGTTTGGTATCAGTTTTTCCATCACGTCAAGCAACGCAAACGCGCCCTGCACGTCGCCCTGGTCGAACTTGAGCTGCGCCCAGTTGCGCAACAGCAATGGTTGCGCCGGAAACATACGATGGGCCACTGAAAAGAGCTCGTTTGACTCCTTTGCAGCTGCTTCTCCGGCAACCGGGTCCGCCGGGCGTAAGAAACTCAGCCCTCGCACTTGCAGGACATTGGCGAGTGCCACCACTGACCACGGATCGCGCGGAAACTGCGTGAGCGTTTCGCGCGCCTGCCGTTCGGCCAGTGCCAGGTTTCGCCTGACTGCTGAATGGCGCTCCGGCGCCGTGCCGAGCTGTCGGATATCGGCGACCGCCCGTCCGAGCAAATTGAATATCAATTGCCGCTGGTAGTAGCGCTCGTACGGCATCGTGCGGATTGCAACTTCGACCAGTTGCTCGCTCAGCTCCGGTTGCCTCGCAACTGTGCGGTGGGAAAGCGCGGACGCGACGTCGGCCAGCGTTGCTCGCCATTCAACAGCTGCAATCAAGAACACAAGCCCCGCCAAGACCATTGCCGAAAATCGAGGAGCGGTCACATGACGTGATGCGCTTGGATCCGGCGTCGCTTGACGGCACGCGAGCAACGCAAAAAAAGCGCACATGGCGAAAATGTACAGCGCACACAGATAAGAACTAATCGATATTTGCTGGACTTGATCGAGGTTAATCGCAGCGGCATCCGCCCTGACCATAACGGCGAAGTGGCACACGAGATAAAACAACGATAGCCCTGCTGCGACTGCAAGCCATTCCTTCGCGATAGCGCGGTTTATCCCTGCCGTGTCACGCAGGTGTGTCCA
>JANXRI010000242.1 GCA_025353085.1 Betaproteobacteria bacterium | reverse complement strand
TCCACTACGCTGTCCACGCGAGCTTCCACGTTGTGCAGTGCGAGGTCGAGCGCTCTGCGCTGGCGGGTTTGGAGGTAAAAAAGGGCGACGGCAAGCACCACCAGCGTTATACCCAAGCCGATGGCGACCCTGTGCATCAGGTCGGTATGCCAGCCGGCGTTAGCGGCCGCGATTGCGACCAGCGAACCCACGGAGCCGACCGCCAGCACCGGTCCGAAAATGGCCAGCAGGCGTCCGCTCGAGCGACGACGCTGATGAGTCAGTTGCGAGTGTGTGTGCAAGTGCAAGCGCCTTCTGCGCCGGAAAGGGAAAGCAATTCCGATTCTAAACGGATATTGATCTACATCAACCACTCGATTCGACGGGGGCGGATAGTAGCGGATAAATCATGATAGACACAGTGACATCCAGCACTCTCATCATGCCGGCAGTCGAAATCGATCTCGACCTGATTCGCCGTTTCGACCAGCATGGGCCGCGCTACACCTCATACCCGACCGCCGACCGGTTTGTGGAATCGTTCGATGCGGCGGCCTATGAGTCGTGGCTGGCGCGGCGCAACGTCGGCGCGATCGCGCGCCCACTCGAACTGTATGTTCACCTGCCGTTCTGCGATACGCTTTGTTTTTACTGCGGGTGCAACAAAATCATCACGCGAGACCGCGGCAAGGGCGCCAACTACCTCAAGTACCTGAACGAGGAAATCGCGCTGCAAGCGAGCGCGCTGGGGGACGACACCAAAGTCGCACACATGCACTGGGGCGGCGGCACGCCCAACTTTTTCGGAATAGCGCAACTCAACGATCTGATCGCGCAGTTGCGCGGCCATTTCGATTTTGATCTGGCCGGCGATTATTCGATCGAGCTGGATCCGCGTAAGGTGGATAGCGCGTACGTGGCCGGCTTGCGGGAACTGGGCTTTAACCGCGTGAGCATCGGCGTGCAGGATTTCGACGCCGACGTGCAGCGCGCGGTCCACCGCCTGCAAAGCGAGGCGCAAACCCGGGAAGTCATCGATGCGGCCCGCGCCAACGGTTTTCGCTCGGTTAATGTCGATCTTATCTACGGACTGCCGAAACAGTCTGTGCTGAGTTTCGAGCGCACCCTCGAGCGCGTGGTGGCGGCGGAGCCCGACCGCATCGCGGTGTACAACTATGCGCACCTGCCCAACATCTTCAAACCGCAGCGGCGCATACAGGCGTCCGACCTGCCGGCGCCCGAGACGCGGTTGAAGCTGCTGGCATTGGCGATCCGCTGGCTGAACGCGGCGGGTTATCAGTATATCGGGATGGACCATTTCGCCAAAACGACCGACTCGCTGGCAGTGGCGCAGCGCCAGGGCTTGCTGCACCGGAATTTTCAGGGCTATTCGACGCACGCGGACTGCGACCTGCTGGGCCTGGGCGTGAGCGCGATCGGCAGCATCGGCCCGACCTACAGCCAGAACTTCCGCACACTTGAAGAGTATTACAACAGTCTCGACCACAACACGCTGCCCATCATGCGCGGCATCGAGATGTCGGCGGACGACCTGGTGCGACGGGCGGTGATAGGCGCACTGATGTGCCACTTTGCGGTGTTTAAGGAATCATTCGCCACGTCGTACCTGATCGACTTCGACCGATATTTCACGACCGAACTCGATGAGCTGCGCGAGTTCGAGCGCCTCGAACTCGTCGAGTTCGACAGCGACACGCTTACCGTGACCCCCAGGGGGCGCCTTCTGGTGCGCAACATTGCGATGGTGTTTGACCGCTATCTGCGCCAGGATCGAGAGCGCCGCAGTTATTCGCGCGTGATATGAACGCGCTGTTTGAAATTGCGCTGGGCGCCGCTTTCGTCGGCGGCGGGGATTGCGCGAGCATAGGTGGGGGAATCTTGCAGCGCGATTGCCGTTGTCATCGGAATCGCGGATGACGCGTCAGGCGGCGAGCCCCTGCGCGATCAAATAATCTTCGTAGTTGCCGGCATGTATGACGATACCGGCCGCCGTCATCTCGATGATGCGCGTCGCGAGCGACGACACAAACTCGCGATCATGTGACACGAAAATCAGCGTGCCCTGGTATTTTTCGAGCGCAGTGTTGAGCGACTCGATGCATTCCATGTCAAGGTGATTGGTCGGCTCGTCCATCAGCAGCACATTGGGTTTTTGCAGCGCGAGTTTTGCGAACACCATGCGCTGCTGCTCGCCGCCTGACAGCACTCGAGTGAGTTTCGTTGCGTCTTCGCCTGAGAACAACATGCGTCCAAGGGCGGCGCGCACTGTCTGGTCGTTGTCGTTGGGACCGCGCCAATTGGCGAGCCATTCCGCAAGCGTTTCTTTTTCGGTGAATTCGGTCGCGTGGTCTTGCGCGCAGTAGCCGGATTTCGCCTTTTCCGTCCACCGTATGGTGCCGGCGTCGGGCGTGAGCTCGCCGGCGAGGCAACGTAATAGAGTGGTCTTGCCGATGCCGTTGGGCCCTATGATTGCAATACGTTCGCCGGCCTCGACGCGGATATTAAAATTGGTAAACAGCGGTTTGTCGTAACCCTTCGCGAGTTTTTGCGCTTCGAATACGTAGCGATGCAATTTGTCGCGGTCGTCGACGTCGAAGCGGACGTACGGGTAGACGCGTGAAGACGGTTTGATGTCCTCGACCTTGATTTTTTCAATCTGGCGCGCGCGCGAGGTCGCTTGCCGGGCCTTCGACGCATTGGCCGAAAAGCGCCGCACAAAATCCTGGAGATCGGCAATCTTCTCTTTCGCCTTCGTATTGGCGGTGAGCATGCCTTCGCGCGCCTGCGTCGCGGCCAGCATGTAGTCGTCGTAATTGCCCGGGTAGACGCGGATTTCGCCGTAATCGACGTCGGCCATGTGCGTACACACGGCCGACAGGAAATGGCGATCGTGCGAGATGATGATCATGGTGCTGCTGCGCTCGTTCAACACGCCTTCGAGCCAGCGTATCGTGTTGATGTCGAGGTGGTTGGTCGGTTCGTCGAGCAGCAGAATATCCGGATCGCCGAACAAAGCCTGCGCCAGCAGCACGCGTAACTTCCAGCCGGGCGCCACTGCGCTCATTGGGCCGTCGTGCTGTTCCATCGGCACGCCGATGCCGGTCAGCAATGCGCTCGCGCGCGCTTCTGCGGTGTAGCCGCCGAACTCGGCAAATTCATGCTCGAGTTCGGCCGCGCGCATGTAGTCGTCTTCGCTGGCTTCCTCATTCGCATAAATCGCATCGCGCGCCTGCATCGCCTGCCACATTTCGTCATGCCCCATCAGCACGACATCGAGCACGCGCATGTCTTCAAACGCAAACTGGTCCTGGCGCAATTTGCCAAGCCGCTCGCCGCGGTCGATGGCAACCGAACCGCCGCTCGGCTCCAGATCGCCGCCGAGAATTTTCATGAACGTCGATTTGCCGCAGCCATTGGCGCCGATGAGTCCATAGCGATTGCCGTCGCCGAACCGGATCGAGACATTTTCAAACAGGGGTTTGCCCCCGAACTGCATGGTGATATTCGTAGTACTTAGCACAATATATTCAGCACAAAACTTTTCCGATCGGTAAGTGGAGCTTGCGGCTTATTGATGTTTCACTAATTCGCGACAGCGGGTTAGTGCCATTCTCACCCTCTCCTTCGGGGGGATTGAGCGTTCCGATTATCATCCATTATGAAACGCTCAATAGGTCATCCGCAGCGAGGCGTCGTCGCACCAGCGACGCGCCGGTATGAGTTACGGTTTACGTGTTTTAAGCGCCGGCGACAGGTGCGGCGCGAGCGCCTGTATCATCTGCGCAAAAATCTTCGGGTTGCCGGCAACAATGTTGCCCGAATCCATATAGCCGCTGTTGCCTTCGAGATCGCCGACCAGTCCGCCGGCTTCGGTAACAAGCAGGCTGCCCGCTGCCATGTCCCATGGGGAGAGGCCAAATTCCCAGAAGCCGTCGAGGCGGCCGGCGGCGACATAAGCGAGATCGAGCGTCGCCGCGCCTGCCCGGCGCAAGCCGGATGTCTTTTGCGTCAGATCGCGAAAAATCGCGAGGTAATTATCGATGTGCGCGAACTCACGGAACGGAAAGCCGGTGCCGATCAGGCTTTTTTGCAAGTTGATACGTTTGCTGATGCGCAGGCGCTTGTCGTTGAGATAAGCACCGCGTCCGCGTGAAGCGGTGAAGAGATCGTTGTGCACCGGATCGTAAATTACCGCCTGCGACAGCACGCCTTTATGCGAGAGCGCGATCGACACCGCATATTGCGGGAAGCCATGCAAAAAATTGGTTGTGCCGTCGAGCGGGTCGATGATCCACTGAAACTCGGATTTGCCGCGCGCGCCGCTCTCCTCTGCGAGCACCGAATGAGTCGGATAGGCTTCGAGCAACACGCGCACGATCGCATCTTCGGCCGCGCGGTCGACTTCGGACACGTAGTCGTTGGCGGTTTTTTCCGTCACCGCGATGATGTCGAGATTTTGCGACGCGCGGTTGATGATGGTGCCAGCGCGGCGGGCGGCTTTCACCGCCGTGTTCAACATCGGATGCATCATCGCCGGCATATCAGCACCCGGCCAGGCGCGGCACTGAGCGAGTGCCGGATACAATGCGGCTTTTCAACCCCGGCGACGCTGTTGCGCCTATCATGGTATTTTTCATGGCGCGTATTCTAAGTGATTCAAAGCGATCCGCTCAAAAATATTCGCGTGGTGCTGACGCAACCGAGTCATCCCGGCAACATCGGCGCCACGGCGCGCGCGATGAAAACAATGGGGCTTGATTCCCTCTATCTCGTGAATCCGCGCCAGTTCCCGCATGCCGAAGCGAACGCGCGCGCAACCGGTGCAATCGATGTGCTGCAGCACGCGCGCATTTGCACGAGCCTTCCCGAAGCACTTGCCGATTGCGTGCTGGCGGTGGCCACGTCGGCGCGTCAACGCGATCTGCGCCACGAAATGATGAATGCACGCGACGTTGCGAGCGAGCTCGTCAGCGCGGCGGCCGCGCATCCGGTCGCGCTGGTATTCGGCAACGAAACGTCGGGCTTGAGCAATGATGAAGCAAGTCTTTGCAACCTGTGGGCGTATGTGCCGGCGAATCCCGATTACTCGTCGCTCAATCTCGGCG
>JANXRI010000274.1 GCA_025353085.1 Betaproteobacteria bacterium | reverse complement strand
CTCGGCAATCGACTCCGGCGCTTCCGGATTCAATCGCATCGTGATCCAGTCGACCGGGCTGCGGCGCAAATTAGCGATGCTGTCTTCGCGCTTGCGGGTTTCTATCGGCAGGACGCGCACATAAGGCGCTTCGCTCGGGTCGTAAAAAATTTCGGTCGCGCACAAATATTCGCAGCCCGGACCCGACGGCAGCAATCCGCCGGGCAGGTTGCCGAACAAGAGCGCATTGATAAGACCAATTTTGTCTTCCGCCGATTCGCCCATAAAGGCGAGCCGTATCCGGTCGTTGCGCAGGCCTTCGACGAGGTCATAAATGCGCAAGGTCTGCTCGATATCGGCCTGGCCATACGTGTCCTGCCAGGCGCGAAATTCGTCGATGGATGCAACGAGCTTCTCGCGCCATTTAGTGAACTGAGCTATGCGCTGTTCGAGTTGGTTTGGCATATGGCTTTTGTGGTAGCAGCGAGTTTTGCTATCACCGCGGGTCCGGCCCCGTTCAGCTCAACGATTTTGCGCCGGCCGCGCGCTCCCTGTTTGATTGTAATATCTACGATTCGAAGCTTAAACCATTGATGTAAAAAGTCAATCAGCTCCAGATTAGCCTTATCGTCGAGGGCCGGGGCGGCGACTTTTAGTTTGAGCGCATTGCCGTAAAGTCCGGCAACCGCCGTGACCCGCGCGTTTGGTTGGATATGCAGCGTCAACGTGGCCCGTTGCCGGGCGGCATCGTAGCGGTACCAGTCCAAGGCAGGGAGAACCCCGCTCGCGGCGCCTAAAGCAGGCGCCCAACGGTGGCTTCGAGCCACACCAGAGGCACGGCCAGCAGGAGTTGGCAGATGATCAGCACGAAAAACGGCGCGAGATCGACATTGGCAATGGTCGGCACGCGCTTCTGGAACGGCTGCAGAAACGGCCGGGTTACGCTGGACAGCAAGGGCGTAAGCGCGCTGTACGGTTGAACCCAGCTCAATATCGCCTGCACGACGACTGCAGCCATCACGATATAGATCGCCAGCCGGATCAGATTCAGTGCGGCCAGCGCACCCAGTGCCGCCAGCGCAATACCTGGAGTCGAGCCCGGTTGATAACCCTTGATTGACAACACGACCCACAACTCGAGCCCGGCGACGAGCCACGCGAGCAGGAGCGTAGCAAAGTCGATCCCCCACCAACCGGGGATCACGCGCCGCGCTGGCCGCACGATGAAATCAGTGAGCGCGGCGAGGAACAGCGAGAGCTGATTGCGGGCGGGCGCGCGGGCCCATTGCAGAATGAAGCGAAGCAATAGAGCGAGCACGAACAGGTCGCCCGCTGTCGTGATTAAAAAAATTAACGTTTGCGCAAGCATGTTCAGACTGCTGCCTCAGTCCTTGCCGAGTTCATCGCCAAGTTCTCGTGAGCGCGCATCGGCGGCTTTTACGGCGCGCACGATCGCCTCTTTGAGCCCGGCGCTTTGCATGCTGGCGAGCGCGGCGGCAGTGGTGCCGCCCTTCGAAGTGACGCGCTCGCGCAACGTCGCGACGCCCTCGTCGCTTGCCACCGCGAGTTTAATAGCGCCGGCGAATGTCGCGAGCGCGAGACGCCGCGCCGCCGCCGGTTCGAGCGCCAGCTCAAGGGCCGCCTGCTCCAGCGCTTCAATAATAAAACACATAGGCAGGCCCGCTCCCGGACACCGCGGTAACCGCGTCGAGCTGTTCTTCGCGGCCAACCCGCAGGGTAGTCCCAACCGCGCCGAGTATGACTTCCGCTCTCGCGGCGTCCTCGGCGCTGGCGCCGGGCATCGCATAAATCCCGGTGCAACCGGCGCCAACCAGCGCGGGTGTATTCGGCATCGCACGCACCAGCCTGGCATATCCACCCAGCCAGCGCGCGATATCTCCCCCGCGAATGCCGGCGGCAATGCTGATAATGAGTTGCTGTTTGACATGCGGTCGCAACGCAGTCGCGGCTTCGCGCATGTTTTGCGGCTTAATCGCAAGCACTATGCAATCAGAGTCGGCCGCCGCTGCGTCGAGACGCTCAAACGTTTCGACCGCGTACTGGCGGGTAAGCCGCGCGCGCGCAGTCTCGTCAATCTCCACCACGCGCAGGCTCGTCGCGGCATGGTTTTGCTTGAGTAAGCCGCCGATGATCGCGCTGGCCATATTGCCGCCGCCGACGAAAGTAATAGTCATGACAAGTACCTGGGTTTGCCGCGAGCGTAAAGAATGCCCCTATTCTAGGGGATTTGCGTTCGCTGCCCGCGCTGATGCGTGGTCCGGGCGCGCGCCGAAAATGGACGTACCCACGCGCACCAGCGTTGCGCCTTCGGCAATGGCAGCTTCAAAATCGGCCGACATACCCATCGACAACGTATCGAGTTTGATCCCGTCGGCAGCAAGTTGTGCTTTGAGTTCGCGCAATGCGCCGAAATGACGCCGTTGTTGCACGACGTCTTCGCATGCCGGCGGAATCGCCATCAATCCTCGCAGTTGCAGCCGCGGTAAGGTCGCAATGGCGCGCGCAAACGCCAGCGTATCTACAGGGGCAACGCCGCTTTTGCTGCCCTCGCCGCCGATGTTGACCTCGATGCAGATCTGCAGCGGCGCGAGGTGCGGCGGCCGCGCGGCGGAGAGGCGCTCGGCAATTTTCAAGCGCTCGACGCCGTGCACCCAGGCGAAATTCCCGGCAATCAGGCGCGTCTTGTTACTTTGAATCGGACCAATGAAGTGCCATTCAATGCGCAGCGTCTGCAGCGCCGTCAGTTTGTCGAGGGCTTCCTGCACATAATTTTCGCCGAACGCATGCTGTCCGCATGAATAGGCGGCCGCGATCGCATCGGCGCCGAATGTTTTACTGACTGCAACCAGCGCTACTTCGGCGGGTTCGCGTCCGCATGCCTGCGCTGCCACGGCAATGCGCCGCCGTATTGCCTGCAAGTTGGCTTGCAAGTTCGTCTCGATTGTGGCCATAATTTCGCGCAACTTTTAGCGATAGCTTCTGACTGACGCCGCGTCGCGGCAGGCGCGTTGCGCTCATCCGGTTCCCGCAACCAGGAAATTATAATGGACATCTCAGAACTGCTCGCGTTTGTCGTCAAGAACAAAGCTTCCGATCTGCACCTTTCATCCGGCCTGCCGCCGATGATTCGCGTGCACGGCGACGTGCGGCGCATCAACCTGCCGGCGATGGAGCACAAGGACGTGCACGGCATGATGTATGACATCATGAACGACGGCCAGCGCAAGTTCTACGAAGAAAATCTCGAATGCGACTTCTCGTTCGCGATTCCCAATCTCGCGCGCTTCCGCGTCAATGCATTCGTGCAGCAGCGCGGCGCCGCCGCCGTCATGCGGACAATTCCATCGAAAATTCTGTCGCTCGAAGACCTGAAGGCGCCGAAGATTTTCGGCGACATCGCGGATCAGCCGCGCGGCATGGTGCTGGTGACCGGACCGACCG
>JANXRI010000259.1 GCA_025353085.1 Betaproteobacteria bacterium | reverse complement strand
GGTGCAGCTCGACACGGGCATTCCAATCGCGAACGGAATACTTACCACCGAGAACGACGATCAGGCTATTGAACGCATGGGGCAGAAGGGCGCCGATTGCGCTGCGGTCGCAGTTGAAATGGCGAACCTGCTGCGCGAAGTCGGGCATAAATGACGAGTATGGCGGCGCCCACCATGCACAAGACGAGCCGCCGACGCTCGCGCGAGTTTGCAATGCAGGGGCTATATCAGTGGCAACTTGCCGGCACCGATGCGGCAACCATCGAAAGCCAGATGTCGGTCGCCAAAGGTTTCGACAGAATGGACCGCGCATATTTTTCGTCGCTGCTGGCCGGCGCGATTCGCGAGTCCGGACGGCTGGAAGAATCGCTGCAGCCGTATCTCGACCGCAAATGCGCGGAGCTGAGCCCGATCGAACGCGCGATTTTGTTTATCGCTGCATATGAACTCGAGAATCAGATCGACATTCCGTACCGCGTGGTGATTAATGAAGCAGTCGAGCTTGCGAAAAGTTATGGCGGCACCGACGGCTTCAAGTACGTGAATGGCGTGCTCGACAAGCTGGCGGCGCATAAGCGCCCGCTCGAAATAACGCGCAAATAAAAATGCTTACGGAGCCGTCGATGGAGGCAAAACTTAAACGTAAAATTATGCTGTTTTACGCGGGCGGCATCATTAACGCGCTGCTCGGACTTTATGTGTTGATCGAGGGCCTGTCGTTTCTGCCGGCCGACACCGCGCGCACGCTGGCAATCATCTTTCTCGTATTTGCGGCGGTCGACTTTTACCTGCCGTATTCGTTGAAGCAAAGATGGCTTGCCGACCATTCCGGCATGCACACGAAAAACGACGATCCGGTCCAGCGAAGTTAGGCAGGCGGCTCGCGCGCGTGGCCACGTCCGAATTCGAACTGATCAGGCGCTATTTCACCCACCGCGCGCGGCATACCATCCTCGGGGTCGGCGATGATGCGGCACTCGTCAAGGTAAGGCCTGGCCACGATCTCGTGATATCGGCTGACATGCTCGTGGCAGGCCGGCATTTTTTTCGCGACGCGGCACCGCGCCAGCTCGGCCACAAGGCGCTCGCGGTTAATTTGTCCGACATGGCAGCGATGGGCGCGACGCCTCGATGGGTAACGCTCGCACTTGCACTGCCCGCCGCGGACGATAGGTGGAATAGCTGGGTAAAAAATTTTTCGCGTGGCTTCATGGCGCTCGCGCGGCGGTTTGACGTCGATCTCATCGGCGGCGACACCACGCGCGGTCCGCTTAATATCTGCGTGCAGATTATGGGCGAAGCGCCGCATGGCACGGCGCTGCGGCGCGATGGCGCCCGTGCCGGCGACGACATCTGGGTCTCGGGTACGCTTGGCGATGCGGCGCTCGCGCTCGCGGCGTTGAAGCGGCGGATCGCGCTCAAGCCGGCCGAGCGCGCGCAGTGCGCCACGCGTTTGCACGCGCCGGTTCCGCGCGTCGCCCTTGGCCTCGCGTTAAGAGGTCTCGCGAATAGTGCAATTGATGTTTCTGACGGACTGCTCGCCGATCTCGGCCACATCCTTGAGTGCTCTGGCGTCGCCGCGGAAATAGAACTTGCCGCCGTGCCAATGTCCGCCGTATTGAAGCGCTATCTGAACCGGGTGGCGGCCTGCAGTGCGTTGCTCGCGGGCGGCGATGATTACGAACTGTGCTTTACCGCGCCGCGCGCTGCGCGCAAGAAAATCGAGCGGCTGGAACGCGGCACCGGCGTGCGCGTGACCCGCATCGGCGAAGTGCGTTCGCATGGACGTGGCAAGCCGCGGCTCATCGTGCGTGCGCCCGACGGCACCCTGTTACGCGTAGTGCGCGGAGGCTACGATCATTTCGGCTGAGCCCGCCGTCACGCCGTCGTGGCGGTTCATGGCGCGCCGTCCTGCGCATTGGATTGCTTTAGGCGCAGGCGCAGGTCTCGTGCCGTTCGCGCCTGGGACGGCCGGCACCTTGCTCGGCTTTCCGCTTTATTGGCTACTTGCGACTTACGGTACGCTGACGACATCGCTGGCGATCCTGGCGGCAAGTTTCATACTCGGCATCTGGGCCTGCGGCGCGACCGGCCGTGCGCTCGGCGTCGCTGATCATGGCGCCATGGTGTGGGACGAGGTCGTCGCGTTCGCGCTGGTGCTCGTATTCACTCCCGCAGGCTGGGCATGGCAGGCCGGCGCGTTTCTGCTGTTCCGGTTTTTTGATATTGTGAAGCCGCCGCCGATTCGCTATTTCGACCGCCGGCTTAAAAGCGGCTTCGGCGTCATGTTTGACGACTTGCTCGCAGCCTTTTATACGTTGCTGGTGATTGCGCTTATAAAAACCCTGATCGGTGCTTGATGATGACGACGCAAATCTACGAACTCGCCGCACAAGTAGGCGCCGCTCTCAAAGGGCGCGGGTTTTCGCTGACGAGCGCGGAATCGTGCACGGGCGGATGGATCGGCGAAGCCGTGACCGCGGTGCCGGGCAGCTCGGAATGGTATGAGCGCGGATTCATCACGTATACCAACGCCGCCAAGCATGAAATGCTTGGCGTGGCCGAAGATACGCTCAAAAAATTCGGCGCCGTTTCTATTGAAACGGTCAAAGCGATGGTGACCGGTGCGCTTGCCCATAGTCACGCGCAGGTTGCCGTGGCGGTAAGTGGCGTTGCCGGGCCGGCGGGCGGCACGCCCGCCAAGCCGGTCGGCACTGTGTGCATCGCATGGGGATTGCATGGCGGCGAGCCGGTCGCTGAAACGCGGCACTTCGACGGTGATCGCGAAGCGGTGCGCCGGCAATCGGTTGAATGTGCGCTCGCGGGCGTGCTAGCTCTGATTGAGTCCAACTAGAACCAAAGGCATAGCCGTCATCCGGCGGTTCGGCGCGGCGTTATGACTGGCATGGGACGCGTCGATTAATAAAATGAATTTGCTGCGCGATACTTCCCTCGGTAGCTCCGCGCCGGGCTCAATGCGGCGCAGAGCGGGCATCAGAGTATGCGATAATTCGGGAGGCTCAAATGGGACAAATCATGGACGAAAACAAATCAAAAGCACTCGCAGCAGCGCTGTCGCAAATTGAAAAGCAGTTCGGCAAAGGCTCCATCATGCGGTTGGGCGAAGCCGACGTCGCCAAGGATATTGAATCGGTGTCGACCGGTTCGCTGGGACTCGATATCGCGCTTGGTATAGGCGGATTCCCGCGCGGCCGCGTGATCGAAATCTACGGCCCGGAATCGTCGGGCAAAACGACGCTGACGCTGTCGGTAATCGCACAGATGCAGAAAGTGGGCGGCACCGCCGCGTTCATCGACGCCGAGCACGCGCTCGATCCGCAGTACGCGCAAAAGCTTGGCGTCAACGTGCAGGAACTGCTGATTTCACAACCGGACAATGGCGAACAGGCGCTCGAAATCGCCGACATGCTCGTGCGCTCAGGCTCGGTTGACGTAGTCGTGATCGACTCGGTGGCGGCGTTGACGCCCAAGGCCGAAATCGAAGGCGAGATGGGCGAGCCGCAGATGGGTTTGCAGGCGCGATTGATGTCGCAGGCGCTGCGCAAATTGACCGGCAACATCAAACGCTCGAACACGATGGTTGTATTCATCAACCAGATTCGCATGAAGATCGGCGTCATGTTCGGTAATCCGGAAACGACGACGGGCGGCAACGCGCTTAAGTTTTACGCTTCGGTGCGCATCGATATCCGGCGCACCGGCGCCATCAAGAAGGGCGATGAAGTGATCGGCTCGGAAACGCGCGCCAAAGTCGTCAAGAACAAGGTTGCGCCGCCGTTCAAGCAGGCGAACTTCGACATACTCTATGGCGAAGGCATATCGCGCGAAGGCGAAATTATCGAGCTCGGCGTGCTGCACAAGATCGTGGACAAATCGGGCGCGTGGTACACCTATGGCAAAGAGCGTATCGGCCAGGGCAAGGACAATACGCGGGACTATCTTAAAGAACACCCGGAAATGGCGCAGGAGATCGAAGCCAAGATTCGTGCCGCGATAGGCGTCGGTGGCGGACCCCAGCTCGCAGAAGTCGCGGACGCGGAAAAGTAAACCGGCGCGCAGTCTGCGCGCACGGGCGCTCGCCGCACTCGCGCGCCGCGAATATTCGCGGCGCGAACTTGAGGTGAAACTCAAACCGTTCACCGAAAACTTCGCGGAAATACCCTTGCTGCTTGATGATTTCGAGCGCCGCGGCTGGATTTCGGAAGCGCGTGTCGTGGCACAAATACTGGCGACCCGCCGGCGGCGCTTTGGCGCCCGGCGCATCACGCACGAATTGCGCGACAAAGGAATTTCAGACGCCGCGATCGAGGGTACGCGCGAGCATCTCAACGAAAGTGAAACCGAAGCCGCGCGCGCAATCTGGCTGCGCAAGTTCAAGACGGTAGCGACCGACGCACGTGAGCGCGCGCGCCAGATGCGTTTTTTGCAGGGACGCGGCTTTAATCTCGACGTGATTCGCAAGGTCGTCAGCGGCCATGGCGTTAATAGCGCAGGCGGCGACGAATAACGCCGCTGCTGACCGTCCGCGACGGGCGTTTCGTTTAAAATCGGGCTTTTACGAGTCCCGGTAGAGCCAATGAAAAGCAGTCAAATTCGCCAGCAGTTCCTCGAGTACTTCAAATCCAGGGGCCATGCGATCGTGTCCTCGAGCGCGCTCGTGCCGGGCAACGACCCGACGCTGCTGTTCACCAATTCCGGCATGGTGCAGTTCAAGGATGTGTTTCTTGGCCAGGAAAACCGGCCGTACAAACGCGCGACAACCTCGCAACGCTGCGTACGCGCAGGCGGCAAACACAACGACCTCGAAAACGTCGGCTATACCGCGCGTCACCATACGTTTTTCGAGATGCTCGGCAATTTCTCATTCGGCGATTATTTCAAGCGCGATGCGATTCATTTCGCGTGGGAACTGTTGACCGGCATTTACAAGCTGCCCAAAGAGAAGTTGTGGGTCACGGTGTACGAGACGGATGACGAGGCGTACAAATTGTGGGCTGATGACATAGGGGTGCCGCCCGAACGCATCACGCGCATCGGCGATAAACCCGGTGGCCCCAAATACGCAAGCGACAACTTCTGGCAAATGGGCGAAACCGGTCCTTGCGGGCCCTGCAGCGAAATCTTTTACGATCACGGCCCCCAAATTCTGGGCGGCCCGCCCGGAACGCCTGAAGCCGACGGTGATCGCTACATCGAAATCTGGAATCTGGTTTTCATGCAGTTTGATCGACAAAAAAGCGGCGATGAGTACGTTTTGCATCCGCTGCCCAAGCCGTCGGTTGATACCGGCATGGGCCTCGAACGCATTGCCGCAGTGTTGCAACACGTCCATTCCAATTACGAAATCGATCTGTTTCAGGACTTGATCAAGGCGGCCGCGCGCGAAACCCATTGCAAAGACCTCGCGAACAACTCGCTCAAAGTGATCGCCGATCATATTCGCGCCTGCGCGTTTCTGATTGTCGACGGCGTGATTCCCGGCAATGAGGGCCGCGGCTATGTACTGCGCCGAATCGTGCGCCGCGCGATCCGCCATGGCTACAAGCTCGGTCAGAAGAAACCTTTTTTCTACAATCTGGCGCCCGACCTCGTCACAGCGATGGGCGAAGCCTATCCCGAATTGGCCATCGCGAAGGAGCGCGTCGCGCAGGTGCTGAAACAGGAAGAGGAAAGGTTCGCAGAGACGCTCGAAAATGGCATGGCCGTGTTGGAAATCGCGCTCCAGTCCGAAGACAAAATGCTGGATGGCGATACCGTGTTCCGCCTGTACGATACGTTCGGCTTTCCGCTCGATCTGACCGCCGACATTGCGCGCGAGCGCAATATCACGGTCGATTTCGCGGGGTTCGAAGCGGCCATGGGCCAGCAGCGTGAGCGCGCGCGCGCCGCCTCAAAATTCGGCGCGCAGTCCGCAGTCGAATACAGCGGCCAGAAAACCGAATTTCACGGCTATGAACTGCTGACGCTGGCGGGCAAGGTCATCGCCATCTACAAAGATGGCAGCGCTGTTCCCGCAATCAAGGCGGGTGACACCGCGGTCGTGGTGCTCGACAGGACGCCGTTTTATGCGGAGTCAGGCGGCCAGGTCGGCGACCGCGGCCAATTGGCGTGCGCTCGCGGCACTTTTAACGTCAGCGATACGCAAAAAATTCAATCCGAAGTTTTTGGCCATCATGGGGTGCTCGACACGGGCGCTCTATCGGTCGGCGATGCGGTCGACGCGAAGGTCGACACGGCTGCGCGCACGCGCGCGGCGAACAATCACTCGGCGACGCATCTGATGCATGCCGCTTTGCGCAAAGTACTCGGCGGCCATGTCCAGCAGAAAGGCTCGCTCGTCGATGCCGATCGCACGCGTTTCGACTACTCGCATAACGAGCCGTTGACGCCGCAGCAGGTTCGCGAAATCGAGCAGCTCGTCAATCAGGAAATCCGGCGCAATGCGGCGGTTGAAGCCCGCATCATGAAATACGATGACGCAATCAAGACCGGCGCGATAGCGCTGTTCGGCGAAAAATACGGCGACGAAGTGCGCGTGTTGACGATGGGCGATTTTTCGACCGAGCTATGCGGTGGAACTCACGTCGTGCGCGTCGGCGATATCGGTTTCTTCAAGGTCATCTCTGAGTCGGGGATTGCCGCCGGCGTGCGCCGTATCGAAGCCGTGACGGGCGAGGGCGCACTGGCGTGGGTGCAGCAACAGGAAGCCAGCCTGCAACAGGCGGCCGGCGCACTGAAAGCGCCGGTGCAGGAAGTCACGCAAAAAATCGGTCAGATTGTCGAGAACGTTAAAAGTCTGGAGAAGGAACTTGCGCGTTTGAAGTCGAAGCTCGCGTCGTCACAAGGCGACGATATGGCAGCGAAAGCTGTCGACGTTAAAGGCGCCAAAGTGCTTGCTGCGATACTCGATGGCGCGGACTCCAAAGCACTGCGCGAATCGATCGACAAATTGAAAGACAAACTTAAATCATGCGCGCTCGTGCTGGCCGCGGTCGAAGGCGGCAAAGTCTCGCTGATCTCGGGCGTGAGTGCTGATCTAACCTCAAAAGTTAAAGCCGGCGAGCTCGTGAATTTCGTTGCGCAGCAGGTCGGCGGCAAAGGCGGCGGCCGCGCCGATATGGCGCAAGCCGGCGGTAATGATCCGTCGAAACTGGCGATAGCGCTGGCAGCCGTACCGGCGTGGGTGGCCGAACGGTTATGAAATTCTGCATGACTGTCGAGAGCTGAGCGGTTGATGGCTGCGCCACTTGCAACTGGCGGCTGGACGAAACTTCAGCGCGCAAAACGAACAGGCGCTGTCGCTGCGCGAGCCGGCCGCCAGGCATGCTGCTGAAAGCACTGGCAATCGCGTTTCGAAAACGCACGCCACAGTCAGCGAAACCTGCATTTCCCTCGTATGCAGGCCCGCGCCAACGCGGGTTCGTAGCCTTCATCTGTGATGTCGAAGAACCTCGCTTCATTGCATTGAGTGATCGCATCGACGCCGATCAGGCGAGCCTACGCCTGCGCGCGTGGCTGCCGGCGCGCGAATTGTTGCGGTTCGCACCGGTGTGCCTCGTGTCTTTACAACATGTCGAATGCGATCCCGAACTCGCCGAACTGGGCGAAGTGCGCGCGATTGTCGTCGGCAAGTTTTCCGTTCAGCGCATCATCGCGGAGCCGGCGCGTTTCGCGGCACTTGCGGCATGGGTCGAGGCGATGTCGCGCAAGCACCGTGTCGTTGCCGATTTCTGCGATGACCTGGCGGCCGCTACGGCGATGTTCGGGCGCGCTGAACCCGCTGAATTCCAGTCCCGCTTAATGCGTGCTTGCGCATTGACCGCGTCGACCGCGGCGCTGCGCGAGCAGCTCGCCGGGGAGTCGTTACACGGGGTGACGGTCATTGAAGATCCGTACGAGCGCGCGACTGCCGAGCTGCCGCGATTTGCGCCCGCACAAGATTTGCGGCTTGCATGGTTCGGTGTGTTCGGCCCGCCGCTGCTGCCGTTGCTCGAAGCACAATTCGGCGCCATCGCACGCCGTCTCGGCACGAGGCCAGTGCAAATCGCGTTCATCACGCATCCTGCGCAAGCCGGACTCGCGCAAGAACTCGGCAGCAAGCTGCGGCATCTCAATAAAGCATGCGAATTGCGCGTCGTGCCGTGGTCGCGTGAAGCTGTGGCGTCAGAACTGTCGGCTGCCGATCTCGTGCTATTGCCGCAGGACGCGACGAGCGCATGGGGCCGGGTCAAATCGCATAACCGTCTCGTCGAAACGCTGCGCGCAGGACGTTTCGCGATTGCATCGCCAATCCCGTCGTACCTTGAACTGGGCGAATATGCGTGGATCGGAGAAAACCTAGCGGACGGCGTCGAATGGGCGCTCGCGCATCCGGTCGAGGTTGACGCAAAAATTACCGTCGGTCAGCGCCACATAGAAGAACGATTTTCGCCGCGCAGGATCGGCGAACTGTGGGCGGCGACGCTTGGCATAGCAGAATCGCGGGCCGGCACTTCAGCGTGGCGCCTTGATGCGACGGTCCGCTGAACAAAACAAACATACCGACAATTCAGAGAGAAAAATTCATGGCTGCATCGCGAAGTCGCCTGCGTCCCGAAGCTACCGCCGCCGCGCTTAACGCAAAAGGCATCGGTCATTTGCCAGGTCTGGTGGGTATCGAGGTTATCGAGGTCAGCGATGCCGGCATCAAAGGCCGCCTCAAAGTGCGTCCCGAGTTGCTCGCGCCAAATGGTTATTTGCACGCAGCGACGGTGATCGCACTCGCCGACACATTGGCCGGCTATGGCACGGTCGCCAATCTGCCGGCGGACGCGAAGCTCTTTACGACGATCGAATTGAAATCAAATTTTCTCGGCACCGCCCGCGATGGCGTCATCAATTGCATGGCGACGCCTGTGCATCTGGGCCGCCTGACGCAGGTATGGGACGCCGTGGTGACGGGCGCGGAGGAGCGCAAAATCGCGGTCTTCCGGTGCACCCAGATGATTTTGTACGGCGATAAATAAATTCGGCCGTTAGTACGGCAACCTGGCGCCGGGCTTGGCGGCAAGCAGCACGCGCCTGAAATCTTCCTGGATCCGTTTAAGCGCTTCGACGTTGTCTGCTTCGAAGCGCAACACGATAACGGGCGTTGTATTCGATGAGCGCGCAAGCCCGAAGCCGTCCGCATACTCAACACGCAAACCGTCGATCTTGATAACGTCTTTCGCGTCGGTGAAGCGCGCAGTCTTCTGCAGTTCAGCAATTAATGCGTAGTTTTCGCCCTCCGCGAGTGCGATTTGCAATTCAGGCGTACTGATCGCGTCAGGCAATTGCTCCAAAGTTGCGCTCGGGTCGAGTGAGCGGCTCAGAATTTCTAGAAGGCGCGCGCCTGCGTACAAGCCGTCATCGAAGCCATACCAGCGCTCCTTGAAAAAAACATGGCCGCTCATTTCGCCGGCGAGCAACGCGCCGGTTTCCTTGAGCTTCGCTTTAATGAATGAATGGCCGGTTTTCCATAGCAGCGGCGTGCCGCCGTGGCGCTCTATCCACGGTTTAAGATTACGCGTCGATTTCACGTCGTAGATGACCGTCGCGCCACGATTGCGCGCCAGCACGTCGGCGGCAAACAGCATGAGCTGGCGATCGGAATAGATAATGTCGCCGCGCTTGGTGACCACGCCGAGCCGGTCGCCGTCGCCATCAAAGGCAAGCCCGATTTCGGCGTCCGTACTGCGTAGCGCGGCGATCAAATCGTTGAGGTTCTCGGGTACCGATGGATCGGGATGATGGTTCGGGAAGTTGCCATCGACGTCGCAGAATAATTCGGTCACCGTGCAGCCAAGCGCGCGATATAGCGCCGGTGCGGTGGCGCCGGCAACGCCATTGCCGCAATCGACCGCAATTTTCATCGGCCGCGCGAGCTTGATATCGCCAACGATGCGCGCGAGATATTGCTTCGAGATATCGTCGCGCCGATAGCTGCCGCTGCCGCTGGCGAGCTTGCCGTCTTCGATGCGTATGCGCAAAGCCTGGATCGCTTCGCCCGCCAGCGTTTCACCGGCCAGCACTATTTTCAACCCGTTATAGTCGGGCGGATTGTGCGAGCCCGTCAGCATCACACCGGACTGCGTATTGAAATGATGGGCTGCGAAGTACAGTATCGGTGTCGCGACCTGCCCGACGTCGATCACATCGATGCCGGCGGCGCGTAAGCCGTCGGCGAGCGCCGCTGAAAGCTCGGGTCCGGACAAGCGGCCATCGCGGCCGATCGCGATTTCGCGTCCGCCGCGGTCGATGAGTTCGCTGCCGATCGAGCGGCCGATCGTGGAGACTACGGCCGGCGTCAGCGTTTTGCCGACGATTCCCCGGATGTCATAGGCTTTAAAAATCTCGGGCGGCAGCGGATTCATACGGCAAACATCCATTCAATCGGCATAGTTATCTCCACTCGTTAGTTGTCTGATCTTGAAAAAAATTCAACAGGCGTCGCGGCAGCCAGTCGAGCCGTCCGGGAAACGCGCCGGTAACAAAACCGACATGGCCGCCGGTGGCAGAGAATTCGACCGTGATAGCAGACGATAGTTCGTGCGCCTGCGGCAGCGCTTCCGCAGGAAGAAAAGGGTCGTTGCGCGCATTGATCATGAGCGTGGGCACCGTGATATGACGCAGCAGCGGCTTGGCGCTGGCGCGTGTCCAGTAATCATCGGTATCGCGGTAACCGTGTAGCGGCGCGGTAACGAGGTTGTCGAAGTCGCGTAAGGTTCTCGCGGCAAGCATGTGATCACGATTGCAGATAGCGGGGAACAACGCGAGCTTGGCGAGCGTTTTGCGCCGCATGGTCGCGAGGAAATTTTGCGTGTAAACGCGATTGAAACCGCGGCCAAGCGCATCGCCCGAGGCCATCAGGTCGACCGGCGCCGACACCGCGGCCGCGGCAGCGATGACCTGATTGGCGACAGCACCTTGTTCGCCCAGCCACTTCAGCAGCGCATTGCCGCCGAGCGAAACGCCCGCCGCATACATGGAGTCTGCGCATTGTTGTTGCAGGCGGCGCAGTATCCAGTTGATCTCTGCGCTGTCACCGGAGTGATAGGCGCGCGGCAGGCGATTGGGCACGCCACTGCAACCGCGAAAATGCACGACCACGCCATTCCATCCGCGCGCAAGCGTCGCGGCCATCAACGCGGTTGCATATTGGCTGCTCGATCCGCCTTCGAGGCCGTGGAATAGCACGACCAGCGGCTTGGCGTTGTCCTGAGCCTTAGCCGCCCAGTCGAGTTCAATGAAATCCCCATCCGGCGTGTCCCAGCGCTCGCGGCGAAACGCTACGCGCGAACGCGGCGCGAAGAGTGTCGCGTACAGCGTTTGCAGATGTCCGCCGGGCAACCAGGCGGGCGCGCGATACGATGACATGCTTGGGCTTTTCCGGTAACCGCGCCGAAGTAATATGTTGAGTTATAAAACGATATTTTTACCGGCGTTTTTTGCGCCGAAAAAAAACGGGCCGCTTACGGAGCCCGTCAGTTGTGCCGGCCGCCACCGATGACAGAAATTCAGTCGCGATAAGACGGATCGATGCGATCGAGCTTGCGCAGCAACGCCGGCCATTCGGTCAGTCCCCAGCGCCGGCGCACGCCCGGCTTAAAACCGTCCTGCGTTTCTTTAACGACCTCGGCGGGCGGCAGGCGGATTTCGGTATTGCAGGAGAGCGTCGTGACTTGCAGTTGGCATGCGCGTTCCAGGCGGAACATGTTGTTGAACGACTCAGGAATTGACGGGCCGACGGTCAACAGGCCGTGATTGCGCAGAATCATCGCTTCATGATCACCCAAATCAGCAACGAGACGTGCGCGCTCATCGAGATTCAGCGCGGGGCCTTCGTAGTCGTGATAAGCAATCTCGCTAAAGCGCATTGCGCTTTGAGCGATTGGCAACAGGCCGATTTTCATTGCGGAGACCGCCATGCCGGCGAGCGTGTGCGTGTGAATCACGCAATCGACGTCATGCCGTCCCGCGTGCACCGCGCTGTGGATCACATAGCCGGCTTTGTTGATGCCGTACTCGGTCGCG
>JANXRI010000255.1 GCA_025353085.1 Betaproteobacteria bacterium | reverse complement strand
TAGAGGATTGTGCGCGCGACGAACTGAGCGTCGGCTGCTGGCGATCTGACAGACAACATAAATATGCATAAGGACGCGATTGTACGGCGTTGGCGCGGCGCCGCCCATTGAGGCTGCGGTCGCGCCGCGGGTTGCACGCATGACGCGCTTGTCGCCTATTCGCACGCGTTAAAATAAAATCGGGCTTGAATCATGCGCACATCGGACGATCGCCCCCGCAGCGAGAAACTGTGGAAAATCTGGTGGCGATGGGGAATCCCGGTTGGCTGGACGACCAGCGGCATGATGCTGTTTGCAAAATTCGTCCGTATCGCAGGGGACTGGAGGTGCGGCGATCTGGTAGATGTATTGAGATTGCTGGTGGATTAGCGGGGCGCGCCGCGCTTGGCGATGCTCCCATAACGTGGGAAATCAAACCGTGGACGGCGATCTCACGATTGTCGCCAGGGGCCGGATTCGTTCGATGGCGATGTTCCGAGGCCGCGCGAAGCTTGCGTTGCCGTGACGGATACATCCGCAAAAAAAAGGCAGGGTCGCCCCTGCCTTCTTAACGAATGAAGAATTTACTTCTTCGTGTCGTCTTTTTTGCTGTCTTTTTTCATTTCGTCTTTTTTGCCGTCTTTTTTCATGTCGTCTTTTTTCATTTCGTCTTTTTTGCCGTCCTTAGCGGGTTGCGCGCCGGTGTGGGCAGCAGCAAACGCACCAACGGAAGCAATCGCAAAAGCGCCAGCAACCAAAGCAGCAATCAGTTTCTTCAAGTAAATCTCCTCTTATGTTTTTAAAAAAACAACCAATATGGCCGCTCGGGCCATGGGAGTTAAATACGCACGACCCCCCTTTTGGTTGACGTGACTATATAACATGTTGTTTACATTTGCAAATCCAATTATCATCGCAGCATTTCAGTCCGGCATGGCCGGTCGCCCGCCAAGAGTTCGGACAATCGCTTACTTCTCCATTCGCATTTTTTTCCTGGTGGTCTTGTGCGTATCGATGCACGCGCCAGCCGTTAGCGCTGCGCCGCGCCTCCCCGCGGCGGACAGCGAAGTGCTGGAGCGCCTGCCGGTGCGGCCGAATGATCCGGCCATGCGCGAGATTCGGGAACTGCGCGGTGCACTTGCGCAGGATCCACAAAACCTGGCGCTGGCGATCCGTCTCGCGCGGCGCTACTTCGATCAGGCGCTGGCGCAAGGCGATCCGCGTTACGTAGGATATGCACAGGCGGCGCTCAAGCCGTGGTGGGCAATGCCTGAGCCGCCGACTGCCGTACTCGTGATGCGGGCAACCCTCGTTCAATATCGTCACGATTTTCAAGCGGCGCTCGCCGATCTTTCGCGCGCTCTCGAGCGCGAGCCTGATAACGCGCGCGCATGGTCATTACGCATGGTGATCCATCTGGTGCAGGCCGACTATGCGACTGCGCGCAGCGACTGCAAATCATTTGCGCCGCTGGTTGACGAATTAAGCGCGGTCGGCTGCGCGGCGTTCATCGATGGGCTCACCGGACGCGCGCCGGCGAGCCTCGAAGCGCTGACTCGGGCGCTGGCGCGCGCCGGCAGTGTAAGCCCCGAACAAAAGCTGTGGGTGATTGTGCGATTGGCGGAAATGGCGTGGCGCCTCAATGACGCGCGGCTTGCTGAGCAGTATTTCAGGCGCGCGCTGGCGCTCGGCATCAACGACGGATTTCTGCTCGCGGAGTATGCGGATTTTCTGCTCGATTACGGCCGTCCGCAGGAAGTCGTCACACTCCTCAAGGACTGGACGCTCGCAGATCCTTTGCTCTTGCGGCTGGCGCTTGCCGAGCGCGCGCTTAATTCACCGGCGGCGGGCGCCCATCGCGCTACCCTGGCTGATCGCTACAACGCTGCGCGCTTGCGCGGCGATACCACGCATGAGCAGGAAGAATCGCGCTTCTCCCTGCAAATACTGAAACAACCGGCGGTCGCTCTGCGCCTCGCCCAAAGCAACTGGCAAGTCCAGAAAGAGCCGCGCGATGCCCGCGTTTTGCTCGAAGCCGCGATCGCTGCGCGCGAGCCGGTAGCCGCGCAGCCGGGGCTCGACTGGATGGCGCAGACGAAAATAGAAGACTGGTATTTGCAGCGATTGGCGCAAGAACTCGCAGCCATGCGTAAAGGCTCCCGGTGATCCGCGCCTTGGGTTGCCTCGTGCTAGTACTTTGCACCGGCAGCGCGTTCGCCCACAAGCCAAGCGACAGTTATCTATCGATCTCGGTTGACGGCGTCAGCCTTCACGGGCAGTGGGACATTGCGTTGCGCGATCTCGATTTTGCGATCGGCCTCGACAGCAATGGCGACGGTGAAATCACCTGGGGCGAAGTGCGCAGTCGTCACCAAGAGATTGCAGCATACGCGTTAGCGCGGCTCACCACGTCGCTGGACGGGGTGCCGTGCCCATTGCGCGCGACGCAATACCTGGTCGACCTGCATAGCGACGGTACCTATGCAGTGATGCGTTTCGAGGGGGTGTGCGCAAAGACCGGCGCGGCGCTCGAAATCGGCTACAACTTATTCTTCGATCTCGACCCGCAACACAAGGGGCTGCTGCGCCTCGAATATGCGGGCGCCACACGTACTGCAATTTTCAGTCCTGACACCGCGCGTCAGCGCTTCGAACTTAAGAGCGCAAGCCGTTTCATGCAGTTCATCGACTATGGGCGCGAAGGCGTCTGGCATATCTGGAAAGGCTTCGACCATATTTTATTTTTACTGGCGCTGCTGCTCCCGGCGGTACTGGTGCCGCGCGCCAAAGGTGCAGCGGCACAACCGGGCCTGATCGGAGGGTGGCGTCCCGTCGATGCATTCAAGCCCGCGTTCTGGGAAGTGTTTCAGATCGTCACGGCCTTTACGATTGCGCATTCGATCACCTTGAGCCTCGCCGCACTCAGCGTGATAACACTGCCGACCCGGCTCACCGAATCAGCGATCGCGTTGTCCGTAATACTGGCCGCGCTCAACAACCTTTACCCATTGTTTCAGCGTCGCCGCTGGATGGTCGCATTTTCATTCGGCCTCATTCACGGCTTTGGATTCGCGAGCGTGCTGGCCGATCTGGGTTTGCCGCGCGATACGCTGCTGGTGGCGCTGGTTGGATTCAATGTTGGCGTCGAAGTCGGTCAACTCGTGATTGTGAGCGCGTTTCTGCCTTCAGCGTTTTTTTTAAGGCGAACAGGATTCTACCAACGGCTGGTCTTCATTGGCGGCTCGGGACTCATTTGCATGTTGGCCACGGGGTGGTTTATCGAACGTGCGTTCAACCTTAAATTTCTCCCCTTTTAGTGGGATAATCAGGCCTTGGTCAAACGGCTTGTACTGCATCGCTGACTCGTCAAGCCCGATCGACGCTCAAATTATGGCCGCGCCGCACACTCTTAAATCCACCGTCGCCCGCCGCTCTGCGACGTCGGTCATCACGCCTGCACTCTTGATGTCGCTGGTAGTGCATGCCGGCATCGGCGGACTTTTGATTGACAGCTGGCGCCATCCAACGGTTGAACCGGCGCCGACGCTCACGGTAAAACTCGAAGCTGTGCCGCCGGTGATCGTGGAAAGCCCGGCACCCCCGGTAGTCAAGCCGCCGCAGCCTGCGCCGAAAGCGCGGGCTGTCACGCTGCGCGCACCGCAAATTTCAGCGCCGCCAGTCATGGCGGTCGTGCGCGTTGATCTGGCGCCTGCAACTGCCGCCGCTCCGATCGTTGAAATGCCGCCGGCCCCGACTGTCGTTGCAAAGGCACCCGCATCTGTCAATGCGCCACGCTCAGAAGCCATTGAACCGCCGCACTTTGACGTGGCGTACCTTAATAATCCTCGTCCTGCCTATCCGCCAATCGCGCGTAAATTGGGGCTCGAAGGTGTGGTGCTGCTGCGGGTCGATGTTAGCGCCAGAGGCACGCCGGAAAAAATTACCGTGGCCCAGAGCTCTGGCGCGTCGTTGCTCGATGAGGCCGCGATGAAAGCCGTCCAGGGCTGGACGTTCGTGCCGGCCCGCCGCGGCGATACTGCGATCGGACATCCCGTGGAAGTGCCGATTCGTTTCCAACTCAGGAATTAGCCGTCGCGGCTGGCACCGCACGTGCTGGCGTAGGTCGTAGACAAGGTTGAAGAGTTAGACGTGCCGACGGGCGCCTGAAAGGCGTTGGCTAAAATCAGTTGCGCACCGGAATAAAAAAGGCAGGGGTAAGCCACCCCTGCCTTTGTGCCGCTGCGCAGACAGTTTTACCTGGCCGCTGCGGCTTTTCTGCTTCTCTTGCCCGACTTCTTAACGTGCTTTGTTGATTTTTTGCTGTGCGCCTGGGGGGTGTCGCCCATCGGCGGCTCGGCTGCCACTGAAGCAAATGAAACAGCAGCAAATATTGCCGCGACCAGCATAGCGAGAAACTTGTTCATGTCGACTCTTTCTTAACGAATGATTTGAATTGGTGAGATACGGTTGGGTATCTCTCTCGCGTTAACGCAATCGGCGTCTTGCCGGTTGACGCCGTATTTAATTTTTCGCGTATTTAATTGTTTTTATGCCGGCGCGGTCGTCGAGGTAAGTCGTGCTGAGGCGACAGTCACCCGACGCCAGCCCATCGATACTCCATGGACCGACGGCATAGCGTATTAACCGCAAAGTCGGATAGCCGACTGCCGCGGTCATGCGTCGAACCTGCCGGTTCTTGCCTTCGCGCAGCGTTAGTTTCAACCAGCTGGCCGGTATGTTTTTGCGTACTCGGATGGGCGGATCACGCGGCCATAGCCACGCCGGCTCGGCAACGCGTTCTGCCGTTGCAGCCCGGGTAATGAAGTCGCCAAGATTGACACCGCTCGCCAAGTGGTCGAGAGCATCAGTGCCCGGCTCGCCTTCGACTTGCACCCAATACACTTTTGCGAGCTTGTGGCGCGGGTCGCTGATGCGATGCTGCCACTGACCGTCGTCGGTCAACACCACTAAACCTTCGCTGTCGGCATCAAGCCGCCCGGCGGCATAAACGTCCGGGAGCTGTACGAAATTCTTGAGCGTCTGCCTGGGCGGCGACGGGGTGAACTGGCACAACACGGCAAAAGGTTTGTTGAGTAACAGGATTTTGCTCATTCCCCGAGGGTACAAAAAATCGCCCGCTCAGGCGAGCGGGCGTTTGTTAAACAGATGCCCTAACGTGTCAGGCTGCGAGCGCAGCTTCGGCGCTCGACAGGTCCCGCGTAATCCATTCGTACGCGGGAAGCGTCAGGAATTCAACATAATCGCCAGTGCACATGGTCTCGAAAAGGTGCGCGGCGTCGCAATATTTACGCGCGCTCCAGGCTTGGGCGCCAACATACGCCTCTATCTTCGGTAATTCATCTGCCACCAGATTGCGCAGCAATTCAACCGTCACCTTGCGGCCGTCAGCAAGCACGCCCTTCGGGCTGCGTATCCACTGCCAGATCTGCGAGCGCGAAATTTCGGCGGTCGCCGCATCTTCCATCAAGTTGTATACCGGCACGCAGCCGTTGCCGGCCAGCCAGGATCCGAGGTACTGAATGCCGACGCTGATGTTGTTGCGCAGTCCCGCCTCAGTGATTGGCTGTTCCGGCTGAAAATTCAGCAGGTCGCGCGCCGCTACGTGCACATCGGGCAGTTGTTTCGAGTACTGATTCGGCGTGGGCATGTGCTGGTCGAAAATTTCTTTTGCAATCGGCACGAGACCGGGATGAGCGACCCACGTCCCATCGCAACCATCAGTGACCTCGCGCAGCTTGTCGGCGCGTACTTTCTCCATCGCCGCTTCGTTGGCGGCGGGATCATTTTTAATCGGGATTTGCGCGGCCATGCCGCCCATGGCGGGGGCGCCGCGGTGGTGACAGGTTTTCACGAGCAGCAGTGCATAGGCGCGCATGAAGGGAGCGGTCATCGTGACCTGGGCGCGGTCGGCCAGGCAGAAATTGCGGTTCACGCGAAACTTCTTGATACACGAAAAAATGTAATCCCAGCGACCGATGTTGAGTCCCGCCGAATGCTCGCGCAGTTCCCACAGGATTTCGTCCATTTCAAAAGCGGCGACCACGGTTTCGATCAACGCCGTGGCCTTGATCGTGCCGCGTGGAAGGGCCAGTTCGTCCTGCGCCAGGTCGAAGATATCGTTCCATAGCCGCGCTTCGAGATGCGATTCCATTTTCGGCAGGTAGAAATACGGGCCGCTGCCGCGGGCGAGCGTCTCCTTTGCGTTGTGAAAGAAATACAGGCCAAAATCCAAAATGGCGCCGGCCACTGGCTCACCGTCGATGAGCACATGTTTTTCTTCGAGATGCCAACCGCGCGGGCGCGGGATGAGGACCGCAGTTTTTTCATTGAGCCGGTATTGCTTGCCGTTTTGTTCGAGCGTGATAGTCCTGCGCACGGCGTCGCGTAAATTGCGCTGACCGTCGATCATGTTTTCCCGGGTCGGGCAGTTCGCGTCCTCGAAATCGGCCATGAAAGTCGACGCGCCGCAGTTGAGCGCATTGATCACCATTTTGCGATCCGTCGGACCGGTGATTTCCACGCGGCGATCCAGCAAGTCTGCCGGCTGCTTCGCAATTGTCCATGCGGCGGCGCGAATTGCCTGCGTCTCCGGCAGAAAAGCGGGCAGCGCCCCCGCATCGAACTCACGCTGGCGGGTCGCGCGCTTCCCCAGCAACTCACGCCGCCGTGCTTCGAATCGCCGATGCAACTTGCCAACAAATGCCAGAGCAGGTGGCGTCAATATTTCAGTGTGATGGGGCGCAACAGCGGCGCGGAGGGTGATTCCGGGGGGTATTGCGAGCTCGGTGGCCATGCGTGCGCTCCTGATTTTCGGTTTGAATGTCGCGATGCAACAACTGCTAATACCTACTTCGACGGCAATGGGGCTGAATAATTCCCTTGGTAAAACTTACACAGACGGATTGCCACGCAAGCGTCCGGGGCCGAGTATACCAGTCGTTTGTTGCAATGCAATATAAAGAAGAACGGCGTGCGAGCTGGTTCTAGACGGGGTGGACTTCAACCGCTACAGCGATAGGGAATTCAGCCAAACAGTTGGGTTTGCGTTTTGAATACCAATCTGCAAGCGGCTATCCCGGCTCGGCGCATTTGACATCCGGCTGGCCGTCCAAACGACAACGCCCGCGATGCGGGCGTTGTTTCGAGCAAATGCTGTGCGCCGCTCGTGCGGCGGCTAACTCACTTGCCCCAGGGTCGGATCGCCGCCTTGAGCTGGTTATACCCGTCGATGTAGCGCGGCCGCTTGCCGCCGTATATCTTGTCGAACGTCGCGAGTTGTGTGTCCAGCCAGTTCGCAAGGTCGGCGTTGCCCGGATTGGCGGCTTTATACGCTTCGTTGATGAGAACGAAGTGAATGCGCGGATCGTACGGCTGCTTCTCGCCGCCGACGGTTTCATCGCCGTCAAGCAAGCGCAACAGCATCGCATCGGCCGAACCGAGCGTCTGCTCGTAAATCGGCTCGCCTTCCATGCGATACATGACGCTCGTCATGTCTTTGCCGTTCTTCATGGTGAAGCCCATCTCGCTCCACACTTTTTGCATGTCCTTGCCGGTTTTCTCATGATCGAGAACCATCTGGCCCCACGCCCGCAGCAGGTCCGGCGCATCCGCCATCAAGTCCGTCAGGCGGTCGCCGTCAAGATCGGTTGCATAGATGATGCATTTGCGCTGATTAATCATGTCATGCAGCAGCAGGCCGAAATTCGTGTCGGAAATGTGCTCGTACACTTCGCCGCCCCAGTTTTCCATGCCAGCTTTGAAATCCTTCGGCAGGATCGCTGTGATCGCGTCGACGTTCGCTTTTTCTTCAGCGTATGCATCGACCGTATATTTCCGCTTGAGCTGGAACTTCGTACCTTGCAGCAGCCAGCGCATGATGCCGGCATTAACCGTGTCTTCCTGCGCTTGAGTGGGCTTCGTCGCGACGCGCCCGATCTGACCGGTCTCGTGAACCATTTTGAGGAACAAGCGCGCGGCATAGGCCATGCGCACGCCGGGCGTATTCATTTCCGAGTGAATGTTGCCGCTGTTGCGGTCGACATTGAACTTCTTTTTGTCCTGTGAGTACGGCAGGCCCGGCATGAAGCGAATGCTCGTTATGGTGCCGTAGGGACGGACATTGCAGTAAACGCCGGCCGCCGTGCGCAACGGCGCGTTCGCCGACTTGCCGAAGACCACGACTTTTTTACCGTTCTCGTTCACCATGAAGTCGCCGGCCGTCGACCATTTCAGCGACGTAAAATCGAGTTTGCCGAACCACTCGAGCGACTTGAGCTTGGTGTCATGACGAAACTGCGCCATCATCGGCACGCCGAGAAACGGCAGGCCGAGGACGTCGAGCGCCATCAGGGTTCCATTGAGCGCGAACATGTCGGTGAAAGCATGCGCCACCGGCTTTACGTTGCCGTGTTGATTGCCGCCTTCCCAGATAATCGCGTCGGATATGCCCCGGGGCTGAACATTCGATCGCTTGTACACTTTGTCCAACAGCTTGAATAAATCGCCGCTCTGTTCCTCTTGCGCGATTTTCAGCAAGTCGAGTTTGTCAGCCATGATTCTTTAGTCTCCGTTCAGATGTGGTGAGTCGAATGATCCGCGTGCTTCGGGAATCGGTGGGATGGGCGCAAAGGCACTTCGACGGTCGGATAGTCAGGACCATGACCTTCGCAGGCAGTTCGTCAGGCGATTATCGCATTTATTGCGCTGCGTTCAAACGGTCTCCGGCACCGGCGCGAATTTGCAGATGCGCGCGGCGGAACACGCAAAAAAAAAGCCCATCCGGCTCGCGCCGGATGGGCTTTTATTTGCGTGTTCTGGGTTTCGTTATAGTTTCATTGTTGTTTCGTTGTTTCTAGGCAGCCTGTATATTGGATGCCTGCTTGCCTTTGGGACCTTGGGTCACTTCGAAAGAAACCTTTTGACCTTCTTTGAGTGTTTTGAAACCGCCCATCTGAATTGCCGAAAAGTGCGCAAACAGATCTTCACTTCCATCGTCGGGCGTTACGAAACCGTAGCCCTTGGCGTCATTGAACCATTTCACCGTACCTGTTGCCATATTACTGATCCTTATTCGAAAAAAATTACCGGAAAATGCTGCGGAGACTGTTTGAGTTTCAATGACCACACGGCGAAACGACCGAACCGGTACCACGATCAAGCTGGAAGCCAAACACCTTTTGGATTTCTAGGCTATTTGCCGGATGAAGTCAAGCGGTTGCATTTGGATCGCCATTTTAGCACTTGAAAAGTTCGGGATTATGGTCAAAATAAGAGTTGATTGCAGTCGCGTGAATGGTGGTGCCTAGAATGGCGATACGGCATCGCGAAGGCTCGGTTCTGGAGGCAAAAAAGGCCAAGGTCAAGTTGCCCCCGATGTTCAAGGTTTTACTCTTAAACGATGATTACACCCCGATGGATTTTGTCGTTATGGTGCTGCAAAAATTTTTCTCTCTCAGTCGCGAAAAGGCCACTCAGATTATGCTCAAGGTTCATCGCGATGGCGCCGGCGTATGCGGTGTTTTTCCCCGGGATGTGGCCGCAACCAAGGTCGAACAAGTCAGTGCGTACGCCCGGCAGCATCAACATCCGTTGTGCTGTGTGATGGAGGAGAACTGATGATCGCCCAGGAATTAGAGGTCAGTCTGCACATGGCGTTCATGGAAGCGCGCCAGAAGCGGCATGAGTTCATCACTGTCGAGCATCTGTTGCTCGCATTGCTCGACAATCCGTCGGCTTCGGAGGTGCTCAAAGCATGCGCCGCCGAGATCGACGACTTGCGCAAGTTGCTGTCGGAATTCGTCACCGAGCACACGCCGATATTGACGACGGAAGACACCGACACGCAGCCAACGCTCGGTTTTCAGCGCGTGATACAACGCGCGATCCTTCACGTGCAGTCGTCGGGCAAGAAAGAAGTAACCGGCGCCAATGTGCTGGTGGCGATTTTTGGTGAAAAAGATTCGCATGCGGTCTATTTCCTGCAGCAGAAAGGCGTGACACGACTCGACGTTGTGAATTTCATATCCCATGGAATCAGCAAAGTGCCGCAAGCAGCGCCTGGCAAGAGTGAGGGTGAGGCCGAGTCCGAGCAGGAGCAAACAACCGGCGGCGCGCTCGAAACCTATACGCTTAATCTCAATGCGCTTGCAGTTGCCGGAAAAATCGATCCCTTGATCGGACGTGAGCGAGAGCTTGAGCGCGTAGTGCAAACGTTATGCCGCCGGCGCAAAAACAATCCGCTGCTGGTCGGCGAGGCCGGCGTCGGCAAGACCGCAATCGCCGAGGGACTCGCGCGGCGCATCGTCGAGGGCGACGTGCCCGAAATACTTGCGAAGTGCACGGTGCATGCGCTCGACATGGGCGCGCTGCTGGCAGGTACTAAATACCGCGGCGATTTCGAGCAGCGCCTGAAGGCGGTGCTCAAGCAGTTGTTCGACAACCCCAACTCAATCCTGTTTATCGATGAGATACACACGCTGATAGGCGCCGGTGCCGCGTCGGGCGGCACGCTCGATGCATCTAACTTGCTCAAGCCGGCATTGTCGACTGGCCAGTTGAAGTGCATAGGCGCAACCACGTACCAGGAATACCGCGGCGTCTTTGAAAAAGACCATGCGTTGTCCCGGCGCTTTCAGAAAGTCGATGTGGTCGAACCGAGCATTGCCGAAACGATTTCGATCTTGCGCGGCTTGAAAACGCGCTTCGAAGAGCATCACGGAATCAAATATGCATCGTCGGCACTCACGTCTGCGGCTGAACTCGCGGCGCGTTACATCAACGACCGCCATTTGCCCGATAAAGCGATCGACGTTATCGACGAAGCAGGCGCGGCCCAACGCATACTGCCAAAGTCGAAGCAGAAAAAAGTTATTACCAAGCATGAGATCGAAGAGATCGTCGCCAAGATCGCGCGCGTGCCGGCGCAAAGCGTGAACTCCGACGATCGCTCGCAGTTGAAGAATCTCGATCGCAATCTGAAAGCGGTGGTATTCGGTCAGGACAAGGCAATCGACGCGCTGTCGGCGGCGATCAAGATGTCGCGCAGTGGGCTCGGCAATCCGCAAAAACCGACCGGCTCTTTTCTGTTCTCAGGACCCACCGGCGTCGGCAAGACCGAAGTCGCGCGCCAGCTTGCTTATATTCTGGGCGTCGAACTGATTCGCTTCGATATGTCCGAATACATGGAGCGC
>JANXRI010000237.1 GCA_025353085.1 Betaproteobacteria bacterium | reverse complement strand
TGCTGCACCATCATCTCCCAGCGGCCTACAAGCCTTGCATCCAGTTCAGGTTTCTCAAGAGCATACCGCCAGTTTCTATCACATCTCGAAAATTTGTACAACCCCTTGCACAACAAAAGATGTGTAGATACCTATGCCCTTTGGGAGAGGGACATACAAGGGATTGAGCGTTCAGTCTGTCATCCATTATGAAACGCTCAATAAGGCGTGGTCAGCGCAGGTAATCGCGCTGCCACTGCTTGTATTGATCGGCTGACGTGACCTTCTCCATCTCCTCGGCCGACGCGATCGTGGACTTGAGATCGGCCGGCGCGCCGCCGTTGAAGAGGTGCGAATAGCAGGCATGCAGCGCCTTGACCGCCGCTGCGACCGGTTGATGTCCCTGCAGCACGATGCGTGCGCCGCGCGCCGCAAGTTCTTCCCGCTTGAGCGAGGCGGGCGCAGAGCCAATAATGATCGGCAACTTGGTGGCCGCGTGAATTGCGTCGAGCTGGTCGAGCTTCTCAAGGCCGACGATAAAAATTGCGTCGACTCCGGTTTGCGAATACGCCTTGACGCGCGCGAGCGTGCCCTCGACGCCTTCGATTTTGAGGGCGGATGTGCGGCCCGCGATGATCAGCGACGGGTCGCTGCGGCCCGCGACCGCAGCGCGCAATTTGCCGGCGCCTTCCGGTATCGACGTGAGACTTTCCTTGCCTTCGGCCTGGCCGAACGGTGTGGGCAACGCGGTGTCTTCGATGCTCAGCGCAGATACGCCCGCGTGCTCGAGCTCGTGTACCGTGCGCATTGCGTTCAACGCATTGCCGTAACCATGGTCGGCGTCAACGATCAGACTCAAATTGCAGGCGCGCATGATGCGCCGCACTTGATCGGCAAACTCGGTCAGCGTGAGTACGATGAGATCCGGCGCGGCGAGCGTCGTGCTCGATGCCGTGGAACCGGCGAGCATGCCGATTTTGTAGCCGACGGCTTCGGCGACGCGTGCTGACAAAGCGTCATATACGCTGGCGGGCGACAGGCACTGCGAATCGGCCAGTATCGCGCGCAGGCGGTTACGTTGTTCGGTATGGTTCATTGCTGACTCCCGGTAATGGTTGGTTGATGCCTGCAAAAAAAATCCGCGGCGCCGGCCGCGATCGTCAGGAATAATTTCATGGGGGCACGTGTTAGCACGTGAAAGTGGCAGGCATAATAGCAAATCCTTTGTATTTTACGTCGCCAAAGTCCAGGAGAATCCAGATGAATATCGAATACGCACTCGCTTTCGCATGGCGTGCCGCTGCCATGTGCGTGATGCTGTCCGCGATCGGCGCGGCCGCTGCCGCGCCCGCCACCGGTGACAGTTGGGCTTATCGCGTCGTCAACCGTTACAACGGCGAGGTTCGCGGCAACGTGCAATATCGGGTCGACAAGATCGAGGCGGATCGCATCGTACTCGCAGTCACCAGCGACACTGTAACGCTGGGCCCGCCGCGCACAGAAGTTCATAGCGCGGATGGCAAGTGGCTGAAGCACGTGCTGATTAATCACGACCAGCCCGTGGATTATGAATTTGCGCAGCCCTATCCTGCTTACGATTTTCCACTGGCTGCGGGTAAATCCTGGTCATCGCGCGTAAACGCCGTGAACGCCGTAACCGGACGACGTGCCAGTGTGCGCGTCGACGGCGAAGTAATCGGGAGCGAGCAGGTTACGGTGCCGGCCGGCGCCTTTGACACCTTCAAAATCAAACGGCGCATCTATGCGGGCGATTTCGAAGGACAGCGCTCCGAAACCAACATCACTGAAACCGAATGGTATGCGCCGGCCCTCGGCCGCGCTGTGCGTCTGGAAAGAAACTCCGGATACATGGACCAGGCGCGCTGCAGCGATGAGATGTCGGCCTGCACCCAGGTGCGCGGTGACTGGAATGTTTTCGAACTGGTCAACGCGGGCGCGACCGTCATCAAGCCTTGAGTTTCGGGCAAGCTCATACTACTTAGGCCATTGGCGCCACGCTGCCCGCGAAGTATCGGCGTGCGCGATCTTCATCCTCCTGCTTGCTGCAATCCCGGGCAGGAAAATCGTCCGCGAACGTCGACCCTCATTTATTTAAAAACAATCTTTTTAGCCGCCGATGAACGCCGCTAAGTTTTTAAGCAAACACTGAACAAGTCTATTTGCGTCGTTCCGGCGCGTGAGAGCCTCCCCCGGCAGGTGGTAAGCCGGGGCCGGAATTGAACGCGATGTATAGTCAAAATCAGCTCAAAAAATAGTGAGCGAAAAGGTGCCGGGGGCTTCAATACCGCCATTTTAAGATGACATGATGGATCTTGACGTTTAAACGTCGAGACGTCATAATGTCACAAATGGATATTCAAAAACGCGCTACCGTTTATTTTGAACCTGACGTTCATCGAGCCCTGCGTCTTAAGGCGGCGGCGTCGGATCGTTCAATTTCCGAAATGGTCAACGACGCCGTGAGAGCGGCCCTGGCCGAGGACGCGGATGACCTGGCCGCCTTTGCTGATCGAAAGAACGAGAGGAGCATTTCCTTCGATTCGTTCGTCCAGGGCTTAAAACGGCGTGGCCGAATATAGACTGCTGATCAAAAGTTCGGCGTCGAAGGAGCTTGAGGCGATAGGCACGAAGGCCGATTGTCAGCGTATCGCCCGGCGGATTCACAACCTTGCCGGGGACCCCCGGCCCCAAGGCTCTGAAAAGCTCGCGGGGTACTCCCATCGTTACCGGGTGCGACAGGGGAATTACCGAATCATCTATCTTATTAACGACGAGCGTCGCGAAGTAACAATTTTCAAGATCGGGGATCGGAAAGATGTATACCGGTAAGCCATCCAGCGCCAGTTATTGAGCGTTTCATAATGGATGACAATCGGAACGCTCAATCCCTTGACCCCTACCCTCTCCTGATGGAGCGGGTGAGAATGGCACTAACCCGCTGTCGCGAATTAGTGAAACATCAATAATCTGTTTATTGCTTGAGATGATTTCTCAGCGACGCTCGCGTATGAGCCGGCTCACCGCCTTGGTCGAGCCGCCCCAGGTCGGCATGTACGCAGCTTTGACGCCGACGCCGCCCGTCACGACGATCATCACGTCATCGGCATTGCGTGCGATACGCAAAGGTCCATCGACGGTGCCGTCTTCCGCAGCGACGCGCAATGTGAGTTGATGTTCACGAACCGCCGCTGACAGGCGGTCGAGCGGCAGCACTGCG
>JANXRI010000214.1 GCA_025353085.1 Betaproteobacteria bacterium | reverse complement strand
CCCCGCCATACTTCTTCGACAACACGTGCGTCATCGCCGCCGTCAGCGTCGTCTTGCCGTGATCAACGTGACCTATCGTCCCCACGTTTACGTGCGGCTTCGTGCGCTCAAATTTGCCTTTTGCCATTTCGGTTCCCTTGTTACTTTTTAGAACCCTTGTCAGGGTTATCTCGATTAATAATTCCGTCAGCAATGTTCTTCGGCGCTTCGGTGTAGTGCTTGAATTCCATCGTGTAAGTTGCGCGGCCCTGGGTTGCCGAACGCAGCGACGTCGAGTACCCGAACATTTCCGCGAGCGGCACTTCCGCTTTGATTACTTTAACGCCGGCGATCTCGTCCATGCCCTGGATGATGCCGCGGCGTGACGACAGATCGCCCACCACGTTACCCATGAAATCAGGCGGCGTTTCGACTTCGACCGCCATCATCGGCTCGAGTATGGTAGGACTTGCGCGGCGCATACCTTCCTTGAACGCCATCGAGGCGGCCATTTTGAACGCGTTTTCGTTCGAGTCGACCTCGTGGTATGAACCGTCGAACAGCGTGACTTTAACGTCGACGACCGGAAAGCCGGCCAGCACGCCGGCAGGGAGCGTATCGATGAGACCTTTTTCGACCGCGGGAATATATTCACGCGGGACCGAACCGCCTTTGATGGCGTCGACGAACTCAAAGCCCTTGCCGTGCGCTTGCGGCTCGACTTTTAAGACAACGTGGCCGTACTGGCCGCGGCCGCCCGATTGCTTGATGAATTTCCCCTCGACTTTATCGCACGTTTTCTTGATTGTTTCGCGATAGGCAACCTGGGGTTTGCCCACCGACGCTTCGACGCCGAATTCGCGCTTCATGCGATCGACGATGATTTCGAGATGCAGCTCACCCATGCCGGCGATAATCGTTTGGCCTGATTCCTCATCGCTGCGCACGCGGAACGAAGGATCTTCCTGCGCGAGACGGTTGAGCGCGATACCCATCTTTTCCTGATCGGCCTTGGTTTTAGGCTCGACGGCCTGCGAAATAACCGGCTCCGGAAATATCATCCGCTCGAGTATGATGATTTTCTGCGGGTCGCACAGCGTCTCACCGGTGGTAGCTTCTCTCAAGCCGACCGCAGCCGCGATGTCGCCGGCGCGAACTTCCTTGATTTCCTCGCGCGTGTTCGCATGCATCTGTAATAGGCGGCCAATGCGTTCTTTGCGGCCTTTGATCGGGTTGTAAATCGTGTCACCCGAATTAACCACGCCCGAATACACGCGGAAGAAAATGAGCTGGCCGACGTAGGGGTCGGTCGCGATTTTAAACGCAAGACCGGAAAACGGTTCTTCATCGCTTGCCATGCGTTGGGTCGGCTGGTCGCTGTCGTCCACGCCTTTCACGGGCGGAATGTCGACGGGCGCCGGCAAATAATCGATGACGCCATCGAGCATCGCCTGCACGCCTTTGTTCTTGAAGGCGGAGCCGCACAGCATCGGGACAATTTCATTATGAATTGTGCGAGTGCGCAGGCCGAGCTTGATCTCTTCGACCGACAGCGCGCCAGATTCGATGTACTTGTTCATCAATTCTTCGTTCGCTTCGGCGGCGCTTTCAATCATTTTTTCGCGCCATTCCTGCGCCAATTCCTGAAGATTGGGCGGTATATCGCGAAGCTCGTATTTCATGCCTTGGGTCGAATCGTCCCAGTAAATCGCCTTCATCCGCACCAGGTCGATGACGCCTTCGAATTTTTCCTCGGAGCCGATCGGAATCTGAATAGGAACCGGATTAGCCTTAAGGCGCGATTTCATCTGGTCGTAGACTTTGAAGAAGTCTGCCCCCTGACGGTCCATCTTGTTGACGAACGCAAGCCTGGGCACGCCGTATTTAACGGCCTGACGCCAGACGGTCTCGGATTGCGGCTGCACGCCTCCGACCGCACAATAAACCATGCAAGCGCCGTCGAGCACGCGCAGACTCCGTTCGACCTCGATCGTGAAGTCGACATGGCCAGGGGTGTCGATGATATTGATGCGATGTTCGGGATAGTTGTTGTCCATCCCCTTCCAGAAGCATGTCGTCGCCGCCGAAGTAATCGTGATGCCGCGCTCCTGCTCCTGCTCCATCCAGTCCATCACGGCGGTGCCGTCATGCACTTCACCAATCTTGTGGGAAACGCCGGTGTAAAAAAGTACGCGTTCGGTGGTCGTGGTTTTACCCGCATCAATGTGCGCACTGATGCCGATATTGCGATAGCGTTCGATGGGTGTTCTGCGGGGCACTTTAAATAAACCTCAAGCTGATAGCTGTATCTTTAGTCAAAACCGTTTGATCAGAACCGGTAATGCGAGAACGCTTTGTTGGCTTCCGCCATACGGTGCACTTCCTCGCGCTTCTTCATCGCGCCGCCGCGGCCCTCGGCCGCTTCGGCGATCTCGCCCGCCAAGCGCGCGCCCATCGACTTTTCGCCGCGGCTGCGCGCGGCATCGCGCAACCAGCGCATAGCCAAAGCCATCCGGCGGATGGGGCGGACTTCGACCGGGACCTGATAATTCGCGCCACCGACACGACGACTTTTCACTTCCACCATCGGCTTGACGTTGTTGACCGCCGTCGTAAAGACTTCCAGCGGGTCCTTGGTTGTCTTCTTCTTAATTTGATCGAGAGCGCTGTAAATAATCCCTTCGGCGATCGACTTCTTGCCGGCCTGCATCAGCACGTTGACGAACTTCGCGACATCAACACTTAAGTACTTCGGATCCGGCAGGATCTCGCGTTTAGGAATTTCTCTGCGACGTGGCATATGATTTCTCTATTCTGCTGAGTTCTGTTTATGCGGCAATCTTGCTGTTTTACCGTTGTAACTAGGCAGCTTTCGGCCGCTTAGCGCCATACTTCGAGCGGCTTTGCTTGCGATCCTTGACGCCGGCGGTATCCAAACTACCGCGCACGATGTGATAGCGCACGCCCGGAAGATCCTTCACCCGGCCGCCGCGAATAAGCACCACCGAGTGCTCCTGCAGGTTGTGACCTTCGCCGCCGATGTAACTGGTGACTTCGAACCCGTTGGTCAGGCGCACGCGAGCGACTTTGCGTAGCGCCGAATTTGGCTTTTTAGGCGTCGTCGTATATACGCGCGTGCATACGCCGCGTTTCTGCGGCGAATTCTTGAGCGCGGGCACCTTGCTTTTAACAGTGCGAGTGACGCGCGGTTTACGCACTAATTGATTGATCGTCGGCATGGTTGGTTGTTGTGCTTTCCTGCTGGTTTCTGCTTGTTTTTCTTAAACCGGGTTAATGATTTACGCGGATTTTCAGAACCTGAAAAAAGGAGGGGACGGCAATCATGCCGTCCCGTCCGAGTTGGGTTTCGCGCTAAAAAGACTGTAAATTTTAGGGGGTTACAGCATCCCTGTCAAGCAACCTGCTCGCGTGTTTCAACTGGCGCCGCCTCTTCGGGCGAGTTTTCCACCAAGGGCAACAGCTCGCCCGCCGCAACCTGGCGCTTGCGCGTGTTGTGGTAAGCGAGACCGGTGCCGGCAGGGATCAAACGGCCGACGATAACGTTCTCTTTCAGACCGCGCAATTCATCGCGCTTGCCCATGATCGCCGCTTCGGTCAGCACGCGCGTTGTTTCCTGGAACGATGCCGCCGAAATGAACGAATCGGTCGACAGCGAAGCCTTGGTGATGCCGAGCAGCATGAAGTCGTATGTTGCAGGCTTCTTGCCTTCGGCCGTTACGCGATCGTTTTCGTCGAGAATTTCGGCGCGCTCGAGTTGCTCACCGACGATGAAGCGCGTGTCGCCCGCATCGGCGATGGTCACGCGGCGCAACATCTGCCGCACGATGACTTCTATGTGTTTGTCATTGATCTTGACACCCTGCAGACGATAAACATCCTGCACTTCGTTGCAGATATAACGCGCGAGCGCCTCGACGCCCAACAGACGCAGAATGTCATGCGGATCGGCCGGGCCGTCGACAATGCTTTCGCCTCGATTCACGACCTGGCCATCATGCGCCATTACATGCTTGTCTTTTGGAATCAAATACTCATGCGCCACGCTGTCGAGATCGGTGATGACCAAGCGCTGTTTGCCCTTGGTGTCCTTGCCAAATGACACGGTGCCCGTGATTTCCGCCAACAGGCCCGCGTCTTTCGGCGAGCGCGCTTCAAATAGCTCAGCCACCCGCGGCAAGCCACCCGTGATATCGCGAGTCTTCGAAGTCTCCTGCGGAATACGCGCGAGCACTTCACCGACCGACGCTTCCTGACCGTCCTTAACGGTGATGATGCAACCGATCTGGAACGTGATGTTGACTGACTGGTCGGAACCCGCAATCTTGACTTCCTGGCCGCTTGAATCGAGCAACTTGACCTGCGGGCGCAAGCCTTTGACCTGCGCACTGCCACGCCGCTTGGGATCGACCACGACGAGGGTAGAAAGTCCCGTGACTTCATCGGTCTGCCTGGCTACGGTCACGCCTTCTTCAACGTTCTCGAAGCGCACTTTGCCCGCATATTCAGTGATGATGGGGCGCGTATGCGGATCCCACATCGCCAATACGTGGCCGGCCTTGACTTGTTCGCCATCGCGCGCGAGCAGCGTTGCACCATAAGTAACTTTATGACGTTCGCGTTCGCGCCCGTGTTCGTCATGAATCAGCACCTCGCCGCTGCGCGAGATTGCGATCAACTCCTTGCGCGAGTTGGTGACATAACGCATGCCAGGCGAATAACGCACGACACCCGCCGATTTGCTCTCGACCTGGCTCACCACCGCGGTGCGCGATGCCGCGCCGCCGATGTGGAAGGTACGCATCGTCAACTGCGTGCCGGGTTCGCCGATCGACTGCGCCGCGATAACGCCGACCGCTTCGCCGACGTTCACGCTGGAGCCGCGGCCCAAATCGCGGCCGTAACACTTCGCGCACAAGCCGTACCGCGTCTCGCAGGTCAGCGGCGTGCGCACCTTGATCTCATCGAGCCCGACGCCTTCGATCGCTTCGACCGCATCTTCATCGAGCAGGCTGTTGACCGGAAACATGATCTGGCCGCTTTCCGGGTTGATGACTTCGGTCGTGCTGACGCGGCCGAGAATACGCTCGCGCAGTGATTCAACGACTTCGCCGCCTTCGATCAGCGCTTTCATGGCGACACCTTGCGACGTGCCGCAGTCTTCCTCGGTTACCACGAGATCCTGCGTCACGTCGACCAGACGACGCGTGAGATAACCCGAGTTGGCGGTCTTTAATGCGGTGTCCGCGAGGCCTTTGCGCGCGCCGTGGGTCGAAATAAAGTACTGCAGCACGTTCAAGCCTTCGCGGAAATTCGCCGTGATCGGCGTTTCAATGATCGAGCCGTCCGGTTTTGCCATCAGGCCGCGCATGCCGGCGAGCTGGCGAATCTGCGCGGCGGAACCGCGCGCACCCGAGTCAGCCATCATGTAAATCGAATTGAACGATTCCTGAGTGACCGCCACGCCCTTCTTGTCTTTCAGCGGCAGGTAATCCTGCTTGGCGTAATCCCAAGCCGCGACGTCTTCGGTGCCGAGCTGATCCATCATTGCCTTCGCAACGACGTCACCCGCACGTCCCCAGATGTCGACCACCTTGTTGTAGCGCTCGCCCTGGGTTACGAGGCCAGACGTGTACTGCGACTCGATTTCCTGCACCTCTTTTTCGGCTGCGGAAATAATCGTGTCTTTCTGCGTCGGCACCAGCATGTCGTCTACCGCGATCGAGATGCCCGCGCGCGTCGCCATGGTAAAGCCGCTATACATCAGCTTGTCGGCGAAAATTACCGTCTCACGCAACCCGCAGCGACGGAACGAGTGGTTGATAAGCTTCGAGATTTCTTTTTTCTTGAGCGATTTGTTGATCAACTCGAACGGCAACCCTGGCGGCAGAATCTCCGAGAGCAGAGCACGACCG
>JANXRI010000213.1 GCA_025353085.1 Betaproteobacteria bacterium | reverse complement strand
TCTCGGCTATGGTCATGCCCATTATTGCACTCTCTCAAGCCCGACTTTTAATATTGAACCGCCAGAGACGCGAAGGACGCAAAGGAAGGGCGAAAAGAAAAGTAAACAAATTGCGCAAAGCGCTTCAGCCACGAACAGTGTGGGCAGCGTGAAATTACTGCCATGTTCGATTTTTTACTTCGCGTGTTTCGCGTCATTCGCGGTGAAAGATTTTCTTCGGGTTTTATTACGTCGCGAATTTCTTCTCGAGCTCGTCGAGCTCCTGCATGCCCATCAGGTCGTTGAGTTCGTCGAACGACGCGAGCAAATCGGGGCGGTCGACGACGCGGTTGTGCGTGACGACTTCCTCCTTAAACACCGCCATCGCGTTCATCATGCCTTTCAATGCGGCGGTCGACAGAAGGCGCGGGTAACTGACGCCCGCCACGCCCATGTCCTGCAACTCCTTCGGCGACATCAGCGGCGTAGTTTTGCGCGTGCGCATGCCGAGCCCCATGTTGACGATCAGCGGTTTAGGCACGCCTTTGGCGACCTTCGCGATGTCTTCTTTCGACATCAGCGCATCGGCATACATGACGTCGGCGCCCGCTTCCGCATACAGATTGAGCCGGCGAATCGCTTCATCCACCCCGTGCGGACCAGCCGCATCGGTACGCGAGACGATCACGAAATCGTGATCGCGGCGTGCATCGACCGCCGCTTTGACTTTCTGCACCATTTCCCCGGCGGGAATGCACGATTTGCCGGCCATATGGCCGCACCGTTTCGGCCAGACCTGGTCTTCGAACATGAGCGCTGCCATGCCGGCTTTTTCGAATGCGCGCACGACGAAGTGCACGGTCATTGCGTTGCCGTAGCCCGTATCCGCGTCGGCGCGCAGCAGGAGATCGGTGCAATCGGCAAGCCGCCGCGCGTTGTTCAGATTCTCATCGAAGGTCATCACGCCGCGGTCAGCCCATCCCATCCGACTCTCGGAAACGCCGGCGCCGGAGATCGACGCCGCCTTAAAACCCGAATGCTCGACGAGCCGTGCCGTGTAGCCGTCGTAAATACCGGGTTGAATCAGAATCTCCGGTGCGTTAATCAAATCCCTGAACTGCCGCCCTATGCTCGCCATTGCTGGTGTCTCCTCGAATTCCCGTTACGAAAAAAAAACGAACGTCAGTCCGCGCGAATGCCGGATGCCTTGATGACGCCCGCCCACTTGGTCACTTCTTCTTTCAGAAATTCCGCATACTGCTCGGGCGTGCTGCCGGTTGTTTCAGCGCCGAGCGCGGAGAATTTTTCCTTGATGTCCGGCGCATTCATGGCTTTGACGATCTCCGCGTTCAGTTTGACGACGACGTCTCTGGGTGTTGCCGCGGGTGCTAACACGCCCCACCACACTGTCGCTTCGAAGCCGGGATAACCGGCTTGCGCAAACGTCGGCAAATCCGGCAGCACCGCTGAGCGCCGCGTGCTGGCGACCGCAAGAGCACGCAGGCGCGCAGCCTTTACATACGGCAGCACTTCCAGCGTGTTATTGAACATGAAGGCGATCTGTCCGCCGATCAAATCGACCAGCGCTGGAGCGGCGCCCTTATACGGTATGTGGACGACGGCTATGCCGGTGGTTACGCGCAGCAATTCGCCGGCGAGATGCTGGGATGTGCCGTTGCCGCCCGACGCGTAGTTGAGTTGTCCCGGCTGAGCCTTGCACAACGCGATCAATTCCTTGACGGTGCGCGCCGGCACCGACGGATGCACGACCAATACCAGCGGACCGTAGCCGATCAACGAAACCGGCGCAAAGTCGCGCAATACATCGTAAGGCAGCTTCTTGTAGAGGCTGCCGTTCACTGCGTTGGCCGGGGAGCCCATCAGCAGCGTGTATCCGTCCGGCGCTGCTTTGGCGACTGCTTCCGATGCAATGTTGGCGTTGCCGCCCGGCCGATTTTCCACGACGAACGATTGGCCAACTTGCTCGGTCAGTTTTTGCGCGAGCGTGCGCGTTACGATATCGACGCCGCCGCCCGCTGCATACGGGACGATAAAGCGTACAGTTTTCGCCGGATACGGCTGTCCTAGCGCATAAGCGCTGGCGGCCATTAAAGCGGCTGCGATGATGATCGATCTCATATTATTCGGCACGTGACACGTGAGGTGACACGAGAAAAAAAGGCGGCTGGTTGTAATTCGCGCGACGCGTGGCGCGCAACGACGGCTCACGGGCGATTCTACTCCCACCACTGGGGCAAGCCAATTTACGCACGCGCGCACTCGCTATGATTTCACCGCCGGCATGCAATAGAATTGACGTCCTGCGCGTTCAGGAGAGCTTGGCAAGCATGCGTTCGCCGGCTTTGGCGAGATAAAAAAATCGAGCAAAAATTTCTGCCGGCGGACGATATAGCCAAAAAATATGCAGGGGACGATTGGATTTCAGCCTGAAATAATATCGACGCGTGAGGAGCCAGGCGTGAGGTGGAACCACCGAAAATTAATTGCACTCGCATTGCTCGCATGCTTGAGCGTATGCGAAGCGCAGGACTATCCGACCCGCCCGATTCGCATCATCGTACCCAGCACCGCGGGCGGCAGCGTCGACACCCTCGCACGTATGGTCGGCACTCGGTTGAGCCAGCGCTGGTCGCAGCAGGTTGTCATCGATAACCGCTCGGGCGCAGGCGGCGTGATCGGTGGTGAAATCACTGCCAGGGCGGCCGCGGACGGCTACACCTTGATCATGGCGACTATCGCGGCCATGGCAACGAACGTGAGTCTCGCGCGCAAGCTGCCGTACGATCCAATCCGCGATTTTGCGCCGATCACGCTCGTCGCTTCGCAGCAGATCGTGCTGCTCGTACACCCGGCGGTGGCGGCGAAATCGGTAATGGAATTAATTCAGCTCGCCAAAATAAACCCCGGCCAACTGACGTTCGCCTCGGCCGGCAGCGGCTCAGGCGGCCATCTGTCGGGTGAGTTGTTGAAAATCCTCGCCGGTATCGACCTCACGCACGTGCCATACAAAGGCATTGCGCCCGCGATCGTCGATGTCATCAGCGGCCAGGTCACTATGACTTTCGCGAGCATTATTTCCGGCACACCGCACCTCAAGTCGGGACGGTTACGCGCATTGGCAGTTACCGGCGCGCATCGTTCGGCTGCGCTGCCCGAACTGCCAACAATGATTGAAGCGGGCGTGCGCGGTTACGAGTCGAGCACCTGGTATGGCTTGCTCGCGCCGAAAGCAACCCCGCGCGCGCTCATCACCAAACTCAACCGCGAGGTCGTCGCGATTATCAATCTGCCTGAAGTCAAAACGCATCTGCTCGCCGAAGGCGCTGAACCAGTCGGCAATACGCCCGACGAATTCGGCGAATTCATAAAAGCAGAGATCATCAAATGGGGCAAAGTCATCCGCGCGGCAGGTTTGCGCGCCGACTGATGGCGCTCCGCCGCTCGCCCGAAGAACTACTATTGATGATTTCATATTTCACTACAAAAAGCGCCCTCATCCCCGACCCTTCTCCCTAAGGGAGAAGGGAGATTTCCTCCCTCTACCTCCGGGAGGGATCGAGGGTGAGGGAAGCATCCACATCGAAAGTACCGTCTGAATTACGGAAATCTCAATAACTACTTAACGCTCGAGAGTTGCGTGGTGCTCCAGCCGCCGCCAAGCGCCTGCACCAGCGAGACCGCAGCCACCAGACGCTGGCCCAGCAGATTCACAGCGGTCGCTTCGTTATTCAGTTGCGCCGTCTGCACGGTAACGACGTTCAGAAAATTGACCGTCCCGGCCTTATATTGATTCAGGGTCAGTTCCGTCGACTGGCGCGCCGCCTCGACCGCTTCCGCCTGGGTCGCTGCTTCCTGCTCGAGTATGCGCAGCGCCGCGAGGTTGTCCTCGACCTGCTGGAACGCCGTCAGCACCGTCTGTCGGTAGGTTGCAACGTTGGCTTCATACGCTGCCTGCGCCTGCTTTGAAACCGCGCGCCGTGCGCCGCCGTCGAATAGCGTCTCGGCGAGCGTTGGCCCAATCGACCAGAAGCGGCTCGGTATGGTCAGCCAGTTGGGCGGACTATTGGCGCGAAAGCCGGCAGTTGCCGACAGTGTCAAAGAAGGAAAAAATGCGGCCTGCGCAACGCCAATCTGCGCATTGGCGGCTGCCATCTGGCGCTCGGCGGCGGCGATATCCGGACGGCGCTCCAGCAGTTGGGAAGGCACACCCACCGGTATTGCGGGGATTGCAAGATCAGTAGTCTCCGGCGCGATTGACAATTCCCCCGGCGGCTTGCCAATTAATATCGCGATTGCATGCTCGACTTGCGCGCGCTGCACGCCGGTATCGATCACTTGTGCTTGCGTGCTCTTCAATTGCGTCTGCGCCTGCACGAGCTCCACCCGCGCCGCGACGCCCGCGTTGTAGCGATTGCGCGTGAGCTCCAGCGATCTCGTGTAAGCGGCCACCGATTCTTCGAGCAATCGACGCCGCGCATCGAGCACCCGCAATTGAAAGTAATTGATCGCAAGCTGCGCTTGCGCGAGCAGCCGCGCGTTGGCGACATTGGCCGCACTCGTCTGCGCGGTAGCAAGATTGCCTTCGATCGTGCGCCGCACGCTGCCCCATAGATCGGGCGCCCAGCTGGCGGTCAGCGGCAGGTTGTAAATGTTCACCGGTGCTGACGTGTTGGTCGTCGAGCCGGAGATGTTCGGCGAGCGGCTGCGAGTCGCGCCCGCGGAAATGGCGAGCGTCGGCCACAGCCCCGAGCGCGATTGCTCGACCAGCGCCTCAGCCTGGCGCAAACGCGCTTCGGCAAAGCGCACGTTTTCGTTCGACACATTGACCTGCTCGGCGAGCGCGTTAAGACGGGTATCGCCGAAAACTTCCCACCAGTTGCCGCGGCTCACTGTGTCGCTAGGCTGCGCAGGCTGCCAGTCGCCGGCTTCCTTGAACGCGGCGGGTGAAGGCGCCGCCGGTCGCACGTAGTTAGGGCCCAGCAGGCAGCCGCCGATCAGGGGCAGCGCCGAACACACGAATGCCGTTGCGCCCAGGTAGGTCAGTTTCATTCTGTCCTCATTGCGTGGTGGCCGGGCCGGCGGTCCCATACACGCTGGCACCACAAGCGAAAACGATCGAGATATATATACACGACGGGGGTTGTATAAAGCGTGAGGAGCTGGCTCAAGATCAAGCCGCCGACAATCGAAATGCCGAGTGGCCGGCGCATTTCCGACCCCTCGCCAAGCCCGAACGCCAGTGGCACCGCGCCGAGCAAAGCCGCCATCGTCGTCATCATGATAGGGCGAAACCGCAGCAGACAGGCTTCGAAGATCGCTTCTTCGGGCGGCCGGCCGGTGCGGCGCTCGGTCGCGAGCGCAAAATCGATCATCATGATGGCATTTTTCTTGACGATGCCTATCAGCAGGATGACGCCGATCAGCGCAATGATACTGAACTCGGTTTGAAAAAGCAGGAGTGCTAACAGCGCGCCGACGCCCGCCGACGGCAGTGTCGACAAAATCGTCAGCGGATGCACATAGCTTTCGTACAATATGCCGAGCACGATGTAGACCGTGAGCACCGCAGCGAGAATGAGCCATGGCTGGCTGTCGAGCGAGGCCTGAAATGCGCGCGCGGTGCCCTGAAAACTGCCGTGCAGCGTCGCGGGCGCGCCGATCTGCACCATGGTGGCATTGATCGCCGCGACCGCATCGGAAAGGGACACGCCGACCGGCAGATTGAAAGAAATCGTCGCCGCCGCAAACTGTCCCTGATGATTGACCGCGAGCGAGGTGTTGGTCGGCTCGTACGTCGCGAAAGTCGAGAGCGGCACCTGGCCGCGCGTCGGCGACTGCACGTATACGCCCTTCAACGCTTCAGGGCTTTGCCAGTACTCGGGCGCCACTTCCATCACGACGCGGTACTGGTTCAACGTCGAATAAATCACCGAGACCTGCGCCTGGCCGAACGCAAGATTCAACGTGCTGTCGATCATCCTGGGCGTAATGCCCATGCGCGCGGCAGTTTCGCGGTCTATCGTGAGCGTGGTCTGCAATCCCTTGACCTGCTGGTCGGTGTTCACGTCCGCGAGTTGCGGCACGTCGAGCAGCGCGCGCTGCAGGCGCGGCGTCCAGGTGCGCAGCGTTTCAAGCTCATCCGCCTGCAGTGTGAACTGATAAGACGCATTGCTCTGGCGCCCCCCGACACGGATGTCCTGCACGGGGTTCAGAAACAGATTGGCGCCCGGCACTTGCGCGGTTTTGCCGCGCAGGCGCGCGACGACCTGGTCAGCGGACATTTTCCGCTCGTTAAGCGGCTTCAGTGACACAAACATGAATCCGCCGTTGCGCTGGCCGCCGCCGGTAAAGCCCGTCACGCTTTCGACCGCGGGATCGGCTTGCACGATATCAACGAAGTCGGTGAGCTTCTGCCGCATTGCCTGAAACGAGATGCTCTGATCCGCCTGGATGTTGCCCGTCAGGCGGCCTGTGTCCTGCTGCGGAAAAAAGCCCTTCGGTATTATCACGTAGAGATAAACGTTGAGGCAGATGGTGGCGAGCAACAGGGTGACGATGAAGCGTGGATGCTTAAGCGCCCAACCGAGCGACTTTTCATAGCCGCTTAAAATCCACGCAAACACGCGCTCGCTCGCATGATAAAACCTGCCATGCCCGCTCTCGGCGTGCGGCTTCAACAGGCGCGCGCACATCATCGGCGTCGTGGTCAGCGACAACACGAGTGAAATCAGGATGGCCACCGACAGCGTCACCGCGAATTCGCGAAAGAGCCACGTCGTGCACCTGGTACGAGAACCCGATCATCGCCGACGTCGACGGGAACTTCCGCGCCGATCTGATCACCCCGTCGAACAAGGCCTGCTCGCCC
>JANXRI010000140.1 GCA_025353085.1 Betaproteobacteria bacterium | reverse complement strand
GTGCCTTGCTTTCGGCGAACGCCGAATAAGAGCCGACGAGCCTGCAGGGCGCGGCGAGGCCATTGTGTCCGCCGTGCGTGCCCAGCGGCACCGCGAGGTCCGGCAGGCGCACGCCGCCGACCGCATTGCCGTCGGCATCGCGTTGCGGCACCTGGATCACCGCCTGGGGCAGATGCGCCGGCGCGCGCAGCACAAGCGGGTCGGCGCGCAATTCTTCGAGCGGCATCAGCCGATTCGGCGGCGGCTCGGCATTGACGGCCACCCACGCATCGAGCCGCGCGAGGGTTGCACGCGACACCGGCGTCCAGTCGAGACGGTTGGCCGGCACGTTGCATTCCGCCGGCGTTTTCGGCATGCGCACGTGCGAAGAGCCGGCGATATCGTACATGCGCACATTCGCCGGCAGCGGCAGATCGCTCGTGCCCGCTGCGCCCGTGCGGCCCAGGGAAGCGCGAATGGAGTAATAGTCAGTCACTGAACTGATCAACATCATTTTCGGCGGCACTTCACCGCGCGCTTCCACGCGCTTGATGATGTCGCTGATTGCCACCGGGTCTTCATTGACGCCGCGGAATTCCGGATCGGCAAAGGTGGGCCCGGCATTCGCGCTGGAGTCCGGCCCGGCCCCCGTCTGCATGATCGGCAAAATCCCCGCAGCCGACACGAACACGTGCATGCCGTCGAACACGCGCCGGCCGCCGGCCATGTTGAAGCCGTGCAGCAGGAACGTTTTCAGGAAGCGGCCGGTCTGCGATTTGCCGCTCGCTATCACGCGGCTGATGTTGCCCTTCAGCGGATTCGGTGTGCCTGCGGCGTCGGCCGATGCGTGGGCGAGAAAGTTAGCGGCATCGCGCATGATCGCGAAGCCGACGCCCTCGACAAAGCGCTGCTTCCCGTCCGCCGCTGCAAACGATGGCAGGTCGGCGCCTTGCCCGAGTTCCCAATACACCTCGGCGATCGTGTAGCCTTGATTTTCGAGAAAACCATTGCCGTGCTCGAACGTGCCAGAGAGAAACGGCTCGTCACGCGGTGAATTGTAAAGCGCCTGCGCATAAGCTTTGCCGCGATTGGGCACATCGACCAGCAGGGTGCCGTTGCCGCGGGCCGGGCCGGCGGGCATGATGAGCACGATGCGTGAAGAATAGTCGACCCGGCCGCGCGCATTGCGCTGCACTTTGTCGAGTCCGGGAATGGATTCCTGGGGAGCAAGGTCGCCGAATATCCTGCCCTGCCAGATGACGTAATCACCGGCGGCGAACGAGCCGAACGGTTGCTTCGAAGTAATTTCGAGGCGAGTCAGCTCGGCCTGCGCTGCGCCGACGCCGGCCAGCAACAAGACGATAAGTGCGGCGCCCACACGTACTAATGCATTTGGCATTACATCCTCCCTTTATTTTTGCCCGCGTGCCGGCTGTGTCTTTTTTTCGGTTAACCAGCTTCCGCTTGTACTCACGTCTGCCACTCCGGCTTGCTCGAACCCAATGTCGGCGAGGGCTTGTCCCAATAGGGTTTTGTCTCCGACATTCTCAGCACTGGCCCCAAATATCTGAGCGTGCCGTGCCCGCCGGTGGATTCGATCCTGATTGAATTCAATTCGGCCTCGCTGAGTCCCATATCGGCCTCCTGATAACTCACTTGGCCCTGCTTGTAGATGTACATGCCGGAGCGGCAAAGCGAAACGCGCACATGATATGAACCGCCTTCGCGTGCGCGCCGCGCCAGCGCGAGCAACACGCCGAGCGCGCCGTTGTAGCCGGTCGTGTAATCGCAGGCGGAGGCCGGCAGCAGTTTCGGCCGCTCATCGCCGTTGTCGAGGCAGATGCCGGTTGTGCATTGACCGATCTGCTCCCATCCGCCGCGATTCGAGAACGGGCCGCCGGCGCCATAGCAACTGATCGAAAGATAAATAAGGCCGGGGCGCTCTTTGGCAAGTTGCTCGGGACTGAGCCCATGCTTGTCCATGATGCCCGGCCGATAACCCTGACTGAATACGTCCGCGTCGCGCACGAGTTTCCTGATCGTCGCGACGTCTTCAGGCTTGGTTAGATTAAGAAAACAACTGCGTTTGCCGTGGCTCGTGTCCATCACGTGCTCCGGCACCTGCGGCAGATGCGGCGCCGTGACCATCAGTACATCGGCGCCGTTTTCGGCAAGCGTGCGCGCGGCGATCGGCCCGGCGAGGATGCGCGTCAGATCGAGCACCTTGATTCCCGAGAGCGGCCTGTCGCCTTTTGGAAAAGGCATCGGTTCGCTATCACCGATCCTGGTGATTTCGATCAACGGCTTGCCGGCCAGCATTTTGCCGTGCGGATGCTCGAGCCATTTTGCGTTCGAGCGCACGATAGAGCCGCACGCGCGCGCCGCGGCGACCGCTTCTTCGAGTTCGAGCGAATCCCATTGCGCGATCGCTTTGGCGACGGCGTCCGCGTTTGATTCGCATTTCAACACGCCAATCACGCGATCGTGCAGGTGGGGCAGATTGAAATGCGGCAAATACCAGCGGCCGTCTTTGCATTGCCATGGCTGCGTGATGGAACGCATGTGCTCCATCGACGGCGAACTCACGCCTTTCCACTCGGCGCTCCTGGTACGTTGGCTCAGAAATTTTGAGCTCTGGCAGGTCGCTGCCGCATGACGCACGTCAATCGCGACTTTCTGCCGCTTGCCGGTCTTAATCTCGTGAATATCGGTGACCGCGACGCCGATACCGGCGAGGATGTTGGCCGTCGTCTCACCGATCTTGAAGCGCGCGGAAAAAACGGGGTCGTGTCCCGTGAGCGTTACTTCGCCGTCCGCCGGCATGCCGCGGCCGCGGATGGCCATGATTTCTTCGAATCCGGGATTGATCACTTTGGTTCCTCTTAGGGGGTGGCTTATTGTGTGCGTGAGGCAGGGCGCTTGTCCAGATGGGCGTAAGCGTAATGTAAGTTAAGTAGCGGATCATTTTCGCTCCCAGCAAAAGGAGAGCAGCATGGAAGTGGAAAAAGGTCGTGAGCAATACGTGGTACCGATTGGCCCGGGTGGCATGCTCGGCCGGCTCGGCCGCATTGTGATATTCGTCTCTACCGGCGGTTTCCTGTATCCGAACGTGTTTATCGAAGGAATGGATTGCACCCGAATCCAAAATGAAATGCAGGGCGACCTGTACGACAAGAAGAAATAACGCGTATGCGCCCGGGGGTCTGCAGATACGCATCGGCCCCAAATGCAGCGCTTGATTCTTAATTTGATCGGTGCAGCCTTGCTGGCAGTTCCTGCGCTGTTAACGCTGTTCAGTGCGAACAGCGGGCTCGCCATGAACGGAGAATATAGTGCTACGGTCGGCATGTCCGGGTGGTTGAGCCTGTTAGTGACTGCGGGCGCCTATTTGGTGCACTGGGGCCCGGTGCTGCTTGGCGCGCTTGTCATTTTTTACGCCAACCGCCGCCGCGGCTGAATCACAATCCGGGTTTTATTCCCGCACTGATGGTCTGCGCATCGGCGCGCGCGAAGCCGTTAGAAGCTTTGATTAAGTCCGTCACACTGGCGCACGCCAGTGTCCAGAGCTAATCGGGAACAGACCACTATATCCAGTAATGCGCTGGCGGCCGCGATTTTAAAAAGGTGGCATATCCCCGGTATTGATATTTTCAAAATAAGCGACAGCGCATTTTGCCCGAAGCTACCCTCGCCCCCCAGGGAGAGGGGGTGAAGGAATCGAGCGATGTGATAATTTATGAAAATCCCGATAATAAATATCGCGTCTACCTTCGGTGCCCCGTCACTCTTCTGGCTTGCCTGCCCGCTTTCACGATTCTCCCTACGGTCGTGAAATGCAGCTTGAATTGCTTGCCGATTTCGCTATAGCTGTATTGCCCTGTATCGTGCGCTTTCAGTATTGCGCGGTTACGATCTTTATGCGTTCGCCGAATATGCGCAAGTGACGGCGCAGGTGCGCGCCGCTGTGCTTGCGGGATGTTGATGTCAGCGGCTTGCCGCGTGAGCTTGCGTTGCATCCGCGCGACGAAACGCTCGTCGCCCAGGTAGATTTGACCCTTCACATTGTCCCACGGGTTCTTTGCTTTGACGCCTTCCGCGACGAATTGCGCATAGCGCTGGCGAGCGAGCGAGCGGCTGCGGGCAAACTGCTCGAGCACCGCATCGGTGGACAACCAGCTCGGTGCGTCCTGCTTTCCCACCGTCGCGCGATAGCTGCTCCACCGCCATTGGTTTGCGGATTTAACCAGCCTGGCTCGAACCGGATTCAACACGATGTAGCGGCACAACTCCAGCAGATACGAATCTTTATCCACCAGAATCGCCTTGTAGCGCCCTTGCAACAGGGGCCCGGCACGGCGATGGCGCCGGTTAGACCACTGCGTGTACATGCCATTAAGCTGGCGCATGCCCTTGCCAAGATTCGCGTCCGGCGTTTCCACGAGCAAATGGAAATGTCTGTCCGTCAAGCAGTAGGCGTGCGCGACCCAGTTGAAGTCCTCAATCACGGCGCCGAATAGGTCGAGGAACGCGATACGATCCTCATCGTCCTGGTAAATCGGTTCACGGCGCGCGCCACGGGCGCTGACATGGTAAAGCGCGCCGGCGAATTCGAGTCTAAGCGGTCTGGCCATCGAGAGAGTATAGCATGGTTATGCTACGGTGATAGACTTGACCCCTTAAAGTGAGCGTGCGGGGTTTAATAACTGAAGCAATTGAATCATTCAATCATTCGTTGGGATGACAGAGATTCCCATGAGCGTTAATGGCGGGAGACAGTAATGAATTTGTTCTGGAATAGATTGGTTTGTGGCGGCGTGATTGTGGGCGTCATTTCCATCCTGGGATGCAGTAGTACCAGCGGCGGCTCGTTTATCGATCCGCGGATTTCCGAACTTGCGGATGGTCGGAATGTAAACGGAAACGACCCGGCCTGCACTTCGCGCCAACTGGTGTCGACCGGTGGCGCATTTCCGCGCGACGCGCAGACACTGGTGGTGCGCTGGACTGGCTACGCCAATTTCGAGTTGGTTTACAACGGCCAGATCATTCTCCTTGACGCCTATTTCGACCGCGGCGAAATGTATCCGTCGCTTGGCTTCACGGCGGCCGACGTCAGACGCGCCGACGTTATTCTGCTTGGCCACGGCCACGTTGACCATATGTCGGACGCGGCTTCAGTCGGCGCACGCACCGGTGCGGTCGTCGTTGGCGCGCCCGTAACGACGGGAAAACTTGCCACGCAATCACTCGACGTGAAGCAGGTACGCACTGTTACCGGTCGCGGCGGTGAATTACTGCAATTCAAAGGCTTTACGGTGGACCCGATTCTCGGCCGTCACGGCGAGCCGCCCCACGATGTCGTCGATGCGTTCGAGCATGCATTGAAGTCGACGACCCCGCCGTTGACGCCGGCGCAGGCGAAAGAACGCGATGAAATTCGAGCGCGCGGCACCTCCGACAAGCGGGTGGTGAGCGAAGGCACAATCGCGTACCTCATCACGCTCGACAATGGGTTTCGCATTCTTTTTCGCGACAGCGGCGGCGCCATTACCGACTACGAGAAAGCCGCAATGGCGCGCGTCGGCCGTGTCGATCTCGGTTTGATCGCGGTGTCGGCGGCGTTTCTCAATACGCTGACTGTCCAGCGCTCGCTCGAGCAGATGCGCACCTACCGTCCGGATGTATTTATGCCAGCGCATCACGATGGTCCGTTCAACAATCTGTGGCGGCCAACCGAGCCGCTGTTTCAGGCGATGAAAGAAGAGAACCCGAAAATGGTGACGGTATCGCGGGTGTATCGAGAGCCGGTATGCTTCAACACCGAGAACAACATTCAGCGTTCAATCAGCGGCGCGTCGCATTAGTAATTGGGCTTGCGGTTCGGCAGTTCTCGCGAACCCGCCAGTTTCTCCTCTATCGACGCGCAAAAAAGGCTGGAAGCGGGGATTTCCCGGCACGGTGCGGTATCGTTCGAGCGACTCGCGGAGCGTGAGCGGCGGAGAATCGGTTGCCGTTTAGCCGCTGAGGACCGATCGGCTGGATTGGCTGTACTATTCGCGTTCGACCACCCACGAAAAGTCCGCTTCGAATGTCCAAACAAAACAAAGTCAAACCGCAGCGCGCTGTCATCGCTGCCGTACAGTTGCCGACGGTCAGCGACGCCGAGCTTGAATCATCGTTGAACGAACTGCGTGAATTGGCCAAGACGCTGGGCTTCGAGGTGGTGGCCACGTTCACGCAAAAGCGCGCCAATTTTGATTCGACGGCCTACCTGGGCACCGGCAAGCGCGAGGAAATGCGGCGTTTTGTGCAGGGTGAGATGGAGGCGGATCAATCCGGCGATGCGCCGCAGGAAACGCCCGCCGCAGCAAAGGGCGCGGGCAAGACCGCCGAACGACGCATCGCACACCACGGCGCAGTCGCAGCGCGTGAAGCAACAAAGGCCCTGGCCGGCACCGACACCCGCCAGGCCGATTTCGTGCTGGTGGATCACGATATTTCGCCGTCACAGGCGCGCAACCTTGCCAACGAGATTGGTTGCGAAGTGATGGACCGAACCATGGTGATTCTCGAAATCTTTCACCGCCACGCGCGCTCCAATGCAGCGCGGGCGCAAGTCGAAATCGCGCGCTTGCGTTACCTGGCACCTCGCTTGCGCGAGGCGGCCAAGCTGGCCGGGCCACAAGGGCGGCAGCGCAGCGGTGTCGGCGGCCGCGGATCCGGTGAAGGCGCCGGTGAGGCAGAGCGCACCAGGATCCGCGACCGCATCGCAGAATTGAAGGAAGAGATTATTGCATTTGATCTCGAACGCCAGACACAACGTGCGCGGCGCCAGGAAAGCATGGGTCTGGCGCGCGTCGCGCTGATCGGCTACACGAACGCGGGCAAGTCCACCCTGATGCGCGCGCTGACGGGGAGCGAGGTGCTGGTCGCCAACAAGCTGTTCGCGACGCTCGACACCACCGTGCGTGCGCTGGTGCCCGAGGGGGTGCCGCGCGTGCTGGTGAGCGACACAGTGGGTTTCATCAAAAACCTGCCGCACGATCTTGTCGCGTCGTTCAAGTCAACGCTCGAAGAAGCCGCCGAGGCGTCGTTGCTGCTGCATGTGATCGACGCCAGCGACCCCGGATTTGAACGCCAGATCGAGGTGACCGAGAAGGTGATTGAAGAAATCGAAGCAGGCAAGGTGCCGCGCTTACGCGTCTTCAACAAGATCGATCAGGTCGGCGATACCAAAGCACAGGCAAAACGCGCGAAGGAATTGCGTGCACAATTTCCCAAGTGCATCGTGATGAGCGCCGTTAACAAGGACGATATTGCTAAACTGCACAAAGCGATCCGTGCGTTTTTCAGCCGGCGTCTGGTCAAGGCCGGGTTGTTCATGCCATGGTCGGCACAGCAGTTGCGGGGCGAGTTGTTTGCCGTTTGCGAGGTGCTGGAGGAGCGCGCCGACACGGAGGGCGCGCACTTCAGCGTGCGGGGCGAGCGCAAGGACATTGATGGTCTACGCGAGCGAATAGGACAGGTGGGACAGGCGCAAAGGATTCGGTAGGCGCGAGAGCTGCCCCAATCTCTTGCTCGACGACACCAAAACTTCACTTTGCAAAAGTTGTTTTGCTTCGATTCAGCCGAAGCCGGAGATGAGGCGGGCGTTAAAGCAGAAGCTGAAAAAAACGACGTATCGACTACAACGGCCGCGGCGTCGTGAACCAGGCAACGGCCAGGCGGAGGCCCGAACTCGTCGGCCCCCTCCGGTGCTTGCTGCCGCCGGCAAGCCTACCGCCGCCGCCTGCGCTTCACCTTCACCTGCTGCGCCGCTTCCGCAATCTGTTGCCCGCTCCTTCCCTCCAACTTCGGCGTGATGTTGTCGTCGATCCACTTCTGGTCCCACCACTCCACGGGCAACACGGGGATTCCATCCAGGTAAATCCCGAAGTGCAGGTGATCTCCCGCTGCGAGCCCCGTCTCGCCCGTCTTGCCGAGCACCTGGCGCCTGGTGACGGCATCGCCAAGCTTCACGTCGATCGCGCTCAAGTGTCCGTATAGGGAGAAAAGCCCGAGGCCGTGGTCGATGATCACGGCATTGCCATAGATCCCCAGCGGCCCGGCGAAGGCGATCTTCCCGGCGTTCGACGCCTCAACCGGGTAGTTCTTCGTGACCGAGAGGTCGTAACCCAGGTGGTAGGCGGTGTCGGCCGGCTCGCCTTTGTAGGTGTACGTGCGAAAGTCCGCGAAGTTCGCCTCGACCTTAGAGTTGCTGAGCTGCGCGAAGGCGTCCTTCCACAGCATCTGCGGCGTCGCCTGCTTCGTCACCTCGGTGATCTTGTCCTCGTTCACCTTGCGCAGCGTCTTGTTTACCGCAATGAATTGCTCCTTCGGCGTTCCCTGCCGCGCGGCTACGTCCTCGATCAGCGGCACGATCTTGTTTTGCAGGAAGTTGTCGCTGATGTCGATGGTGCTCTTCTTATACTTGACGTTCTTCAGCTCGTAGGAGAGCTTGATCTCGCGCGTGTTGCCCGCCTTGTCGGTGGCGACAAGCGTGGGCCGCGCCTCGGGCGGCGCGTTGTACGGGTGCGCGAAGAGGGCGAGGAAATAATCCGGGTGGTCCTTCACCTGGCCTGCGAAGCCGGGGAAGAAGTGGTCGCCCATTTTTACGCCGGAGGTCGCCGTGTCGGCCGAGGGCTTGTAGACGATCACGCCCACGCCGCCGAAGTTGACGTAGCGGTCGTCGGCAATGAGGTCCAGCGTGGGCGGCGTGATGTCGATCGTGACGTTCTTCTCGAGGACGGTTTCGTTGCCCTTGAACAAGTGCCACAGCGAGGCGTCGCGAGCGGTGATGCGCAGCACCGCCGGGCCTTCCTTGATCCCCGTCATCTTGGCCAGGCCGACGGTGATCTTCTTCTTGCCCACCGGCGGGCTGAACTGCTCCGAGGCGAGGGTATGGTCGGTTCCGCCTTGCGACAGCATGGCCGTGACGGACTTTAAGCCCGTCCCCGTGTCGGTCACCTGGAGCTCGAGCGGCGCGAGGCCCACCGCGTCGGCGTTGGGCGAAAGGGTGATCTGCGGTGGATCGGCTTCGAAGCGCGGGCGGAGGTACCACGCACCAGCGCCCAGAGCGGTGATGACGATCACGAGGAGGACGACTACGACGGGCGTTTTACTGCGGGGACGATTGGAGGAGAAGGTGCTCATTCTGTTCTGTGTGATTGGGATGTAGATGCGGATGCGGATGCAAATGCGTTGCTAATTTTAGCGTAAACAATGTTTCGCCGAAGATCAAAGTCGCGGGAGTGATCTGGAATACGCCATCAGTCCCATCATAAGGGGCATTAGCGACAGTAGCGGTAGAATTCGGCTTGATTGAAAGGAGACTCAATGGTCGCACCTCGTGTCCTGATCGCAGCCATGCTGTGTGCCTCGTCCAATTGCGCATTGGCTCAGAATTATCCCTCGCGCGCCGTGCGCATGGTGGTGCCGTGGACGGCCGGTGGCACCGCCGATTTGATGGCACGCATCGCCAGCCAGAAATTTTCCGAGAGCCTGGGTCAGCAATTCGTGGTCGATAACCGTCCCGGGGCGGGGGGACTCATCGGCACCGAGCAAGTCGCCAAAGCGGCGCCCGACGGGCTCACGCTATTGCTGGCTACTACAGCTCCCAATTCGGTGGCGCCCAGCTTGTACGCGAAGCTGCCCTTCGATCCCGTCAGGGATTTTGCGTCAATTTCTCTGATGGCCACCACGTGTTACGTACTGTCGGTGCATCCTTCGATGCCGGTAGCCAACGCACGTCAACTCGTGGCGCTGGCGAAAGCGCGGCCCGGCCAACTGACTTTTTCGTCACCCGGCAGCGGGACACCCAATCATCTATCCGGCGAAATGCTCAAAATGCTTACCGGCATCGACATGCAGCACGTACCTTATAAGGGCAGCGCTCAGGCAATCGCCGATGTCATAGGTGGACAAATCGCGCTGAGCTTCGAAAACATTGTGGTGGCGAGCCCGTACGTGAAAGCGGGCCGTCTCAAAGCATTGGCGGTCACCAGCGCCAAACGTGCCGGCGCATTGCCGTCAGTGCCCACCATGGCAGATTCCGGCGTGCCGGGTTTCGAGGCTATCGGCTGGTTCGGCGTGGTGGTACCGGCGGCGACACCCAAAGATGTCGTCATGAAACTCAATAGCGAAATGGTGCGCATGCTTGCCGCGCCCGATGTCAAAGAACGCATTTCCAGTCTGGGTGCCGAAGTCGTGAGCACCACGCCGGAAGGCATGGATCAATTCAATCGCGCGCAGATTGCGCTATGGGCGAAGGTGGTCAAAGCTTCCGGGGCGCGCGCTGAATAATTTATTGGTCCCCTGAAAGCACGCTCGGCAACTCACCGCCGTTTTGCCTTGTACAAGCCGTCCAGATAGGGGTCATTGGTATCCATAATGCCCGTCGCCGAACACTGCGGCTTGCCGGACCCGCGCTTGATCGTCATCGTGCCGTTGATTTCTCCGGGCATCCCGCAAAATTTCCGGCGTTGCACATGCTCGAACTCAAACACGTAGGCATCGGCGCGCGTGCGGATATGAAATCGACCTTGCGGCGTATCGACGCGGACGGCGCCATCGGGAGCCGAGTGCCATTTACTACCGGCGGTATTGCGCATGAAGTCAATCGAACAGGTGCGCGGTTTCCATTTGCTGTAATACGCGAAGCCAAGCACTTGCCCGCCTTGCGCTTCAAAGGCAATCCTCGCATGCCAATCCGGAGTGCCGGTCAGGCAATCGAAGCGTTCTATGGCGCCCTTCTGCACCGGGGGCAGCGGCTTTTCTCGAAGCACATCGGCCCAAGGAGCAATTTTTGGGGCGGCCGGCGGCTCTGCTTCTGTGGCCGAAGCGGGCGCTGCTGCGGGTGACGGGTCGGCGGGCGGCGGCGGTTTAGCTGTCTGCTCGAACAACTTGGGCGCCGTGCAGGCAGCCAATAGCAATGTCAGCATTGCAAGGCTTGCTGCAAATGTGAAGGGGGTCTCTGGCATTTTATCTTTGATCTCGCTCCGGTCGGCGGATGGGGTGTGCGCTCTTTAGTCGGACAACGGACGGCAGAATACTTCGACTGCCGTCCTCCCTGCGCGCATGCGCGCATTCTCTCCACTCTCATATGTCCGCATGCCTGCTTCGCGTGCCCGAGCCGGAGATCGAGTACACACCACGCTATCGAGTAATGGGGCGGCGGTTGCGAATCAAACCGTGGTCTGCCCTGGAATGATTTCCTATTTAGCGGCGGCGGGAAAGGCGGGCAATTTACCCATGTCGCGAGAGTCGTGCTGAATGATCACCGTCGCTTTGAAATGCGCCGCGAGCTTTTTGAAGCGGTCGATCGAAGCCAGCGTATCCGCGCGGCTGACGTTGAACCACGGCACGCCGTTGGTATCGTAGTTTTCGTGAAAATGCACGAGATCGCCGGTGATCAGCACGTTGCCTTTTTCTCTTAGCTTGACGAGCAGGCTGTGGTGCCCCGGCGTGTGCCCGGGCGTGTTCAATATCATCACGCTGCCGTCACCGAACACGTCCTTATCTGCCGGCAGGGGCTCGACCTTGCCGCCGCCGCTGATCCAGTTTGCAAAAGGCGGCGCGTTTACGCCGGCAGCCGGCTTGGGATTGGTGATCGCATTCCAGTCGCCCGCGCCGATCAGCAGCATCGATTGCGGAAACGACGCGACCTGACCGGTATGGTCGGCGTGATAGTGGCTGATGCCGACGAAATTGATTTGCTCGGGCTTGACTCCCACCTGCGCCAGCTGATCCACCACGCTCGTTTTCGGCGCCACGTTGGGCGCGGTCATGGAATGGCCGGTATCCCACAGCAGGTATTGATCGCCATGCCTGATGAGGTAACAGCTGAAGACAAACTGGGTCTTGAGGCTGCCGAGGGAATAGGTGTCGGAGAAACGCAAGTTAACCTCAGTGGGCGCCTGTTGGGTGCCGCAGTCGGCAAGACGCGTGAGCGTGACTTCGGCCGCAGGTTGCGCGAGAACCGGCGCGGCCACGAGAGCGTTGGCGCAAAGGCCGAGTGCGAATAATTTTAGAGTTCGTTGCATTGCTGTTCTCCTCAAAACGATTAGTAAGCCGGCACTACCCCGTCACGACCGAAACGCCGTCGCAGGGGGCGGTGGCCGCACAATGTACACTGGCAACAGTAGGGTCGCAACACTACGCTGCCCCGGTGCTACGCTTGCCCAGTGCTACGCTGCCCGGTGCTACGTTGTCTGTACCCGCGTTCAGGGAGTTGAGCGGGGTCACACCGAACGTGAGTTATGCTTGCGCCAACCAGTGGCGACGGCGGCGCATTATCGACTTCTATTCCACGCTTGAATCAATTGCTGCAATCACCAGAGCATTGCGAATGAAATTTCTTATATTGCCCATGCTGATATTTCAATCGGGTTGCACCATCCTTGCGGTCGCTGATGCAGGAGTCAGTGCCGCTGTTACGACGGTCAAAGTCGGCGTCAAAGCGGTCAGCGCTGTAGTAGATGCCGTAGTTCCGGATAAGGAAAAAGACAAAAAATAACCGCAGCGATAGATATGAAAGTAGCCTGGCCGCCTTTTACAAATTCACTTTTCGTTTTGACGGCGGATCTAACTTCAACGTATCAATTGTCACAGGCGCTAAACGAAGGCCACTCCGTGATTCAGGTTGCAATCAAACGACGGCAGGCGCTGATCCTCGCGCTGGCGACTTTAGCGTGCCACTTTCCGGGGGCATCTTCGGCCCAGAGCTACCCGGCCAAACCCGTGCGCTACGTTGTACCTTTTCCGGCCGCGGGTTCGCCTGACATCGTCGCCCGCCATATTTCCGAACGACTCGGCAGGGTGTGGAACCAGCAGATAGTGGTGGATAACCGGTCGGGCGCAGGCGGGACGGTGGGCGCCGCGATCGCCGCCAGGGCGCCAGCCGATGGATACACATTGTTTCAATGCAATATCGCGTCGAGTGCGATCGCTGAATCTTTGTACGCGACGATGCCGTACAACCACCAGCGCGACTTTGCGCCGATCTCCCTTATCGGCAAGACGCCGAATGTTCTTGTCGTGCATCCATCGATGCCCACGCGAACGATAATGGAGTTCATCGCCTATGCCAAAGCCAATCCGGGAAAGCTGAGCTATGGGACCTCAGCGTCGGGCTCGTCGCAGCAGCTCGCAATGGAGTTCTTGAAGTTGACGGCGAAGATCGATGTTGTGCAAATCGCCTACAAGGGTGCGCCGCAGGCGCTTTCCGACGTGATCGGCGGCCAGATTCCCGTGAGCGTACAGTCGGCCCCGGCGGTGCTGCCGACCATTCAAAGCGGGCGAGTACGCGCGCTTGCGGTGATGGGCCTGACGCGCATAGCGCAGTTGCCCGCGGTGCCGACGGTTCACGAGACCGCACTTCCCGGGTTTGAAGTAAGTTCCTGGTACGGATTGTGTGCGCCGACAGGCACGCCCACTGCTGTCCTCGACAAAATTCATGCCGATCTCGCTGCGGTGCTGCACTTGCCCGAGCTCCAGCAGAGATTCAAGGACATGGTGATCGAAGTCGCGCCGACCAGCCGCGAAGAATTCGCGCTGTTCATCCGTGCGGAGACAGCACGCTGGGCACGCGTGATCAAGGAAGCCGGCATCCCGCAACAGTAATGCGCCGTGGGCAGTCATCAGGACTAACTTGAACTCATCGCAAAAATCCGTTCGCCTGATGTAGATAAGGAACGAATAAGCATTGCGGCCGCAGAGAAATAGTGGTCGTTCATGCTTCGATACCGCAGCCCGAACGGCATTCCATTTATTTTTACGAGATGAGTTTTAATCGCCTTTGATCCCCGCGCGCTTGATCACGTCCGTCCATTTCGCGGTTTCCGTTCTGACGTGCGCGGCAAAACGTTCAGGCGTGCCGCCGACGGGTTCTATTCCCAACGCGAGCCACCGTTCGCGAATCGCCGGTGAAGCAATGACTTTGTTGAGCTCCGCGTTAAGCCTTGTCACGATCGCGCTGGGTGTATTTGCGGGAGCCATGTAGCCGCCCCATGCCGTAATCTCGTAGCCCGGAACGCCTGCCTCGGCGACGGTGGGAATATCGGGCGCGAGCGGGATGCGCCGCGGGCCCGTCACGCCGAGCGCGCGCAAGCGGCCTGACGTAATGTGCGGCAGCACGGAGGTAACGTTGTCCGAAAGGATATGGAGGCGCCCGCCAATAATCTCGGTGATGACCTGCTGCATGCCTTTGTACGGCACGTGAACCATCCGCGTGCCCGTCAGGAGCTTGAACAATTCCATGCTCAGGTGCATCGTGCCGCCGCTGCCGGACGAGCCGAACAGAAGTTGGTCCGGGTTGCGTTTGGCATAAGCGATCAGTTCCGGGACCGCATTCACGGGCAGGGCCGGCGTGATCGCGATGACGTTCGGTGAGATGTTCGTCAGGATCACCATGCGGAAATCCCTGTTGACGTCGTAAGGAACTTTGGCGAGCAGGCTGGGATTGGTGGCGAGCGGAAAGCCGCCATAGCCGATCGTATAGCCATCCGGCTGCGCCTTGGCGACCGCGTCGAAACCGATCGCGCTGCTCGCACCGGGACGATTGTCGACCACGACCTGCTGGCCGATCTGCTTGCCGAGTTCGGCGGCGACCAGTCGCGAATTCGTGTCCGGCTGACCGCCGGCGGCGGAGGGCACGATCATGCGGATCGGCCGTTCCGGGTAGGCTGCGAGCAGTGGCAGGCTCGCCATACTGCTCATCAGTGCGACCAGAAACATCGTTACTTCGAATTGCATCTGTGCGTCCTCGCGTTCGCAGAATATGCACATGATAAGCTCGTTAGCTACACAAGGAGACATGCATGGCAATCGCTGGTCTACCCGCCGCAGGTCGCGAACTCGCCGGCCAGGTCGCGCTCGTCACCGGGGGTGCCAGGAATATCGGACGCGCGATCTCGCTCGTGCTCGCTGCCGCGGGCGCAGCCGTCGCAGTCAACACCTTGCGCTCGCGTGAAGATGCCGAAGCCGTCGTGCACGAGATTCGCGCAGCAGGCGGCGACGCCGAAGTTTTCCTTGCCGACATCGCGGACGCCGCCGCGGTACACGCGATGGGCGAAGGCGTGATGAAGCGCTTCGGCAGAATCGACATCCTCGTGCTCAACGCGTCCCAGCGCCGCGAGATTCTCTTCAAGGACATGACCTTCGAAGATTGGCGGAACACGATGTCGATCACGCTCGACGGCTCGTTTCACTGCATCAAGGCCTGCCTGCCGGCAATGCTCGCGCAGCGTAGTGGCAACATCGTTACGCTGGGCGGTGACGCCGTCCTCTTCGGTGGCAATCGTAAATCGCACAACACGACGGCGAAGAGCGGGCTCATCGGCCTCACGCGCGCGCTTGCGAAAGAGCTCGCGGAGGATGGCATCCGCGTGAACTGCGTTTCGCCTGGCAGCATCAACACGACGCGGCCCGCGCACCGCAGTGCGCGCGTGGACGCCAAAGGCAAGATCCCGCTGGGACGCTATGGTGAAGCGGAAGAAATCGCCGCCGTAGTGCGCTTCTTGTGCGGCCCCGGCGGCGGCTTCATCACCGGCCAGATCATGCATGTGAATGGCGGCGCGATGATTTTTGCCTAGCGCAGAGAGTAACGCGCGTAATGATTTCACGTCGTCGTTTCATCGCCGGCACACTGGGCGCCGGTGCCGGTCTCATCACGCAGGGCTGCCAGCAGATCACCGCGCCGCCTGCGGCGAAGCGCATGATCGTCGATGCGCAAGTTCATCTGTGGAAAGCGGAGACGCCCGACTGGCGCTGGGTGCCCGGCGTGGTGCCACATCTGCCCGAG
>JANXRI010000120.1 GCA_025353085.1 Betaproteobacteria bacterium | reverse complement strand
ATCCGCCGCTTGGCCGCGCCGGCCTGACCGACGACGAGATCCGCAAGTCCGGCCGTAAGGCGCTCGTCGGGATGCGGCCGATGACGCGCGTCGGGCGCGCGGTCGAAAAAGGCGAGACCCAGGGCTTCATGAAAATCACGGGGGATGCCGACACCCGCGAAATCCTCGGCGCGGCGATTTTGGGCGTCGGCGGCGACGAAGCGATCCACTGCATACTTGACGTCATGTACACGAAAGCGCCGTACACCGTGCTGCAGCGCTCGGTTAACATTCATCCCACCGTGGCTGAACTCATCCCGACCATCCTTGGCGAATTAAAGCCGCTGAAATAAGTTTACTGCGCACCGCCCGCATTGAGCCTGGCATCCTTAATGATGCCCGCCCATTTGCTGATGTCGGAGGCGACGACGCGCGTGAACTCATCCGGCGTCGAAATCCGCACCTCCATACCGAGATCCGCGAAACGTTTCTGAACGTCGCGCGCATCGGTTGCCTGCCGGATATCGCGATTGAGTTTCAGCAAAACCGGGTTGGGCGTGCGCGCGGGCAGCATGATGCCCCACCACATATTGCTTTCGTAACCTGGCACGCCGGCTTCTGAAATCGTCGGCGCCTCCGGCAACAACTTCGAGCGCTTGAGCCCACCGATGCCGAGCACTCGCAACCGGCCGTTTTTGACGAATGGCAATACGGGACTCACGCTGCTGATGATCAACGGCACCTGCCCGCTCACGGCATCGATCACGCCGGCGCCCGAGCCCTTGTAAGGGACATGCAGCAACGAAATGCCCGCCATGCGTTCGAGCAGCACGCCAGCCAGATGCGAAATGCCGCCTAGCCCGGATGACGCAAACTGCAATTGCCCGGGCTTTGCTTTGGCCAGCGCAATCAGCTGCTCGACGGTGCGCGCCGCGAATCCGGGATGCGCGCACAGCATCAAAGGCCCTTCGGCAATCAAGGTAACCGGCGCAAAATCCTTGACCGGATCGAACGGCAATTTATACAAACTCGAATTCATCGTGAAGGTCGTTGAGGCAATCAGCAGCGTATAGCCATCGGCGGGCGCTTTGGCGACTGTGTCAATACCAATGATTCCGTTTGCACCCGCGCGATTGTCCGCGACGACCTGCTGCTTCCAGATGTCGGTTAACTGATGCGCGAGTATGCGTGCAACCACATCGTTGCTGCCGGCGGCGGCAAATGGAATGAGAAAACGCACGGGCCGGTCCGGATAAGCGAGATCGGCGGCGCGCGACGATTGCGTAAGCGTCATGGCACTGCATACGCATAGTGAGATTGCAGTCAGGTAACGCGGCAAGGCGAGTGATTGCATAGCCAAACGCTCACTCGACCACAGTGGGCGCGGATGCTGCGGGCTGCGCGCGCCGCCGCCACATCAGCCAGAACGTCGCCCCCGTGGCCAACGCCAGAAATGGCAGCGAACCCCAGTTAACGGCATGCCAGCCGCTCTTGTTGAGCAGCAATCCCGATGACATCGACGAAATCGCCATCGTCACGAAGATCATGAAATCGTTGGCGGCCTGCGTCTTGGCGCGCTCGGACGGCGTGTAGCACTCGGTGAGCAGCGCCGAGCCGCCCACGTACATGAAGTTCCAGCCAACGCCGAGCAGAAACATGGCCACCCAGAAATTAATGAGTGCGGTGCCGGCGAGCGCCGCCACGATGCACGCAAGCATGAGTGCGATACCGGCGAGGATCACCTTGAGCACGCCAAAGCGGTTAATCAGCGAGCCGGTAAAAAACGACGGCCCGAACATGCCAATCACGTGCCACTCGAGCACGAATGCCGCGTCATTGAAGTGATGATCGTGCGCGCGCATGGCGAGCGGCGTCGACGTCATCATCAGGTTCATGATTCCGTACGACAGCATCGACGCCAGCACCGCGACGATAAACACCGGTTGGCGCATGATTACAGCAAGCGGGCGGCCGGGAGCTTTGCGCTCGTGCTCGGCAAGCTGCGGGATGTCCAGGCGCGTGAGAATCAGCGTCGCCAGCAGGCACACGCCGATCAGCGATAAATATGACCCTAAAAAAACATGCTCGGCGAAGAGATCCTTGGTGCGCTTCGCCATCTCGGGCCCGACAATGCCACCGAGTATGCCGCCGGCAAGCGTGAAGGAAATTGCTTTCGCGCGAAACGAATCGGTCGCCGCGTCGGCCGCGGCGAAGCGGTAGTACTTGCCGAACGCGGCATACATGCCCATCACCATCATGCCGGCGCACAGCAGCCAGAAATTCGCGATGTAGACGGCGAAACTGCAGATCGCAGCGCCCACCATGCCAATCGATGTACCGGTCTGAAAACCGGCGCGCCGGCCGATCGCCTTCATCAGGAATGAAGCGGGAATTGTCGTGATCGCGGAGCCCAGCACATAACAGGTCAGCGGCACCGTCGCGAACGATTTATTGTCCGCGAGCGCATAGCCGGCGAGCCCGGTAATCGCGACCATGGTGACGCCGGTAATTTGGAGCGTCGCCTGCGTGCCCGACAGCACGAGCACATTGCGGTGTTGTTTATCCATGTTGAGCCGCTATTCGATGCGCACGCCGGCGGCCTTGATGATTACCGCGAATTTCGCGAGTTCGCGCTGCACGAGTGCCGCGAGGCAGGCCGGCAAACCCGGAATAAGGACCAGCGTATTTCAAAATATGTAGCACAGGCGCCTCGCCTGCTCCGTGATCGATTGCAGGCGAAAAGCGCCTGCGCTACGAGAGCGTATCCCGAGTGTAAATGGCGGCAGGCAAATGAATCAAGGTAAAATCGACGCGCAAATTTCAGTCATAGAGGGATTCCCTTGGACCAGTCAGTCGGCGCATCTACGCGCCACGTGCAGGATTTTTCTCGTCTCGTCAATCCGCGCGCGGTCGCGGTGGTCGGCGCATCAAACGATTTAACGCGCATCGGTGGCCAGCCGCTGAAGCTGCTTACCGAATTCGGCTTCAAAGGCAACGTCTATCCAGTCAATCCGAAATATCCGGAGATCAAGGGCCTCACTTGTTATAAAGATATCGCGTCCGTGCCCAAGCCCTGCGACGTCGCGCTGGTCGCGTTATCGTCGAATCACGTGTTGAGTGTGATCGAGCAATGCGGCGCTGCCGGCATTCCGTTCGCGATCGTACTGTCGGCGGGATTCAGCGAAGTTGGCGGCGACGGCGTTGAGCTGCAGCGGAAATTAATCGCAACTGCCAAGCGCTGCGGCGTGCGCGTGATTGGTCCGAACTGTCTGGGCATGTTGAATCTGCACGACAACGCGCGCATCGGCTTCGGTGGCACCGTGCAACTCAAGACGTTGATACCCGGACCCTGCGCGATGGTCACGCAATCGGGCGGCTTCGGGTTTGGCGTCGTCGCCACCGCCGCCTACTATGGCGTCGGCTTCAATTACGCGATCTCGACGGGCAACGAAGCCGACATCTCGATGCTCGAGTTGGCGGAATTCTTTCTCGAGCGCAGCGAAATAGAATCCGTGATGCTGTTCATGGAAGGCGTCACTGACGGGCGCCGCCTGATCGCGCTTGGGCAACGCGCGCTCGAACTCAATAAACCCATACTCGCGTGGAAAGTCGGCAATACCGATGTCGGCCGCCAGGCCGCGGCGTCGCACACGGCGCGCATGACCGCGAGTTACGAATTATTTCAGACCGCGTTCCGGCACGGCGGCTTCATCGAAGTGCGCGACATGGACGATTTGATCGA
>JANXRI010000119.1 GCA_025353085.1 Betaproteobacteria bacterium | reverse complement strand
CGAGTTGGACCCACCCCTTCCCATTCCGAACAGGGCCGTGAAACGACTCAGCGCCGATGATAGTGCGGATTACCCGTGCGAAAGTAGGACACTGCTAGGCTCCTTTTCACAGAAAAGCCCTCCTCGTGAGGGCTTTTTTGTTTGTGCCGGCATTAGACCAAGCGATTCGATTTTATTGGAATGCATATTTTCAAGTCGACAGATCAGGAATTGCCGCTTGACCGTGTTTAGATCTCTCCTGGAAGCACGTCATGATATTCGCAATACAAAACCTGCACCTATTTCGTCTTTTAGCCGGACGCAACACTGAGTTTCTGGTCGTCTTCGGGCGTTCCAATACCGCTCGCTTCGTGTCACTCGGACGCAGTTAGGGCATACGACACCTTAATCGGGCAGACAATGTTCAATGCATCGATAGGTTGTCTCCAAACACTTTCATAGCGAACAATAGTTTGCTAGAATCAAACCCCTTTTCGTAATGGCTTTTGCAATGGGCATTTCGCCCATTTTTTATTTGTGTCGCTGAAATTAAATGGACTTTGCACAGTTATTGGATACCACGGTGAGCGGCCTCGGCTATGAACTCGTTGCGTGGGAGCGCTCTGGCAAAGGCAGCTTGTTGCGGATATTTGTGGATAAGCCAAGCGGCGTCGAAATTGACGACTGCGCACTCGTCAGCCAGCAATTGTCACGGGTTTTTGAAGTGGAAGGTGTAGCTTACGACCGGCTTGAAGTTTCGTCACCGGGCCTTGACCGGGTATTGCGTAAGGATGCGGACTACGCCCGGTTTGCCGGCGAAAAGGCGCGCTTGAAGCTGCGGCTTGCATTAGATGGGCAACGTAATTTTGTCGGAACATTACGTGCGGTGAACGACGGGAAACTTGAATTGGAAGTAGACGGAAAACTGCTCGCGCTTGATCTGAGCAATATTGAAAAAGCACGTCTGGTTCCAAACATTTAGGAGGCGAATATGAGTCGCGAATTGTTGTTACTGGTTGACGCGTTGGCGAGAGAGAAGAACGTCGACAAGAACATCGTTATCGGTGCGCTTGAACTGGCGCTCGCGTCGGCGACGAAAAAACGCTTCACGGATGATGTTGACGTGCGAGTCGAAGTGGACCCTGCCACCGGCGAGTTCAAATCCTTTCGCCGCTGGCAGGTCGTGGCCGACGAGGCGCTCGAAACGCAGGAGCGGCAGTTGACGCTGGACGAAGCGCGCGAGCGCCATCCGGAAATTCAACTCGAACAATTCATCGAAGAGCCGTTGCCCGCGATGGAATTCGGCCGTATCGGCGCGCAAGCTGCCAAGCAGGTCATCTTGCAAAAAATACGCGATGCCGAGCGCGAGCAGATTCTCAGCGATTTCCTCGCGCGCGAAGAGCACTTGGTGACCGGCGTGATCAAACGCATGGAGCGCGGCAGCGCGATTATCGAGTCGGGCCGTGTCGAAGCCTTGTTGCCGCGCGACCAGATGATACCGAAGGAAAATCTGCGTCCGGGCGATCGCGTTCGCGCTTATTTGTGGAAAGTCGACCGTGTCAGCCGGGGGCCGCAAATCGTCCTGTCACGCATCACGCCCGAGTTTCTCGTCAAGTTATTTGAATTGGAAGTGCCTGAACTGGAAGACGGTTTGCTCGAAATTAAATCGGCTGCGCGAGATCCAGGCTCACGCGCCAAGATCGCGGTGAAATCAAACGACCCGCGTATAGATCCGATTGGCACCTGCGTCGGTATGCGCGGTTCGCGCGTGCAGGCAGTGACCTCCGAACTCAGCGGCGAACGAATCGACATTATTTTGTGGTCCGATGACCCTGCCCAGTTCGTGATCAACGCACTTGCGCCGGCAGAGGTGAGCAAAATAACGGTCGACGAAGAAAAGCACAGCATGGACATCGTGGTCGACGAAGAAAATCTCGCGCAAGCCATCGGCCGCACTGGCCAGAACGTGAGACTTGCGAGTGAACTTACCGGCTGGGAACTCAACCTGATGACGCTCGAGGAGTCGCAGAAAAAGAGCGAGGAAGAATCGGCGATCATCCGCAATGTGTTTATGGAAAAACTTGACGTTGATCAGGAAGTTGCCGACATCCTCGTGCAGGAGGGATTCGGCACTCTCGAAGAAGTCGCTTACGTGCCAGTCGCAGAGATGCTGGAAATCGAATCGTTCGATGAGGATACGGTCAACGAATTGCGCAGCCGCGCGCGCAACGCATTGCTGACCCAGGCAATCGTGACTGAGGAAAAGCTGGAGCATGACGTCGAGGATCTGCTGACACTCGAAGGGATGGACAATCAAGTTGCGCGCCAGCTTGCCGAGAAGGGCGTCATTACCAAAGAAAATCTTGCTGATCTTGCAACGGACGACCTGGTTGAGATGACCGGTATTGATGCCGAGCGCGCGAAGCAACTCATCATGACCGCTCGCGCGCCATGGTTCGCTTAATTACACCTGGAGTTCACCATGGCACTGCTCAACGTTACACAATTCGCGAAGGAACTCGGTCTGCCAATCGAGTTGCTCATCGAGCAACTGCAGACCGCCGGCGTCGTGAAAAAGCTGGCTGACGACACAGTTCTGACTGAAAAAGACAAGACACAACTACTCGATTATCTGCGGCAGGCGCATGGCGCGCGTGAGGCCAAAAACAAGATAACCCTCACGCGCAAGCAGACTACTGAAATCAAGAAGTCGGACAGCACAGGCAAGGCGCGCACCATCCAGGTCGAAGTGCGCAAAAAACGTGTGCTCGTAAAGCGCGATGTGGTCGCTGAAACGCCACCCGTCGAGTCGCCACCACCCGTCCCCTCATCGCCGTTGCCGATCGTCGATGCCGGCCAAATGGCAAAACGCGAAGCTGAGGCGAAAAAGCAAGCGGAATTAATCGCGCTGCAAAGCGAAGAAGTGCTTGAAAAGCAATCGCGGGTACGCCGTAAGAAAGCGGAAACTGAGCCGGTCGCAGAGGCGGCGCCAGCAGTCGTCGCAACACCTGCGGCACCGGTTGCGGCCCCCCCGCCCGCCACAGCTCCGCTGGCTGAAGGGACGCTGCATAAGCCACAGCCCAAGCCGGGCGAAAAGCCGAAGTCCGACAAGAAAGCCAAGAAAACAGTCAAAGAAGTCGTGTGGCGCGACGAAAGCGTCAAGCGCCGCTCGATCAAGACCCGTGGGGACATGGGCGGTGGCATGGGCTGGCGCACACGCAAGGATCGCCACGCCAAACACGGCGGCGACGAGCCAGCGGGCGATCACGCGTTCGCCGCGCCGCTGGAACCTATCATTCGGGAAGTCAACATCCCGGAAACCATCACGGTGGCCGCGCTCGCGCAGAAAATGTCAGTGAAGGCGGCCGAAGTCATCAAGGTCATGATGAAGCTGGGCACCATGGTGACCATAAATCAGGTCATCGACCAGGACACGGCGATGATTGTCGTCGAAGAAATGGGGCACAAGCCGGGGCGGGCGAAACTCGACGACCCGGACGCGTTCCTGACTGACGCATCCCACCATGCGGCGTTGAAGCTCGAGTCGCGAGCCCCCGTCGTTACCGTGATGGGCCACGTCGATCATGGTAAGACGTCACTGCTCGACCACATACGCCGCACTCGCGTCGCCAGTGGAGAAGCCGGAGGAATCACCCAGCACATCGGCGCCTATCACGTCGAGACGCCGCGCGGCATGATCACGTTCCTCGATACGCCGGGCCATGAGGCGTTTACCGCCATGCGCGCGCGCGGCGCCAAAGTTACTGACCTCGTGATTCTGGTGGTGGCCGCCGATGACGGCGTGATGCCGCAAACGATAGAAGCAATCCATCACGCCAAGGCAGCGAAAGTGCCGATGGTGGTCGCGCTTAACAAGATCGACCGTCCAGAAGCGAATCCGGAGCGCATCAAACAGGATCTCGCCGGCCAGCAAGTAGTGCCCGAAGAGTGGGGCGGCGACACGATGTTCGTGCCGGTATCGGCAAAGACGGGTGAAGGCATCGATAAATTACTCGAAAGTGTATTGCTGCAAGCCGAAGTATTGGAACTCAGGGCGGCAAAAGATGCGCCGGCGAAGGGAATTGTGATCGAAGCGCGACTCGACAAGGGACGCGGACCGGTCGCCACAGTACTGGTGCAATCCGGAACATTGAAGCGTGGCGACGTCTTTCTCGCGGGCGCCGTGTTCGGACGCGTACGGGCGATGTTGGACGAAACGGGCAAAGCGGTGGATAGCGCCGGACCGTCGATACCCGTTGAGATTCAGGGCATGTCGGACGTTCCTGCGGCAGGTTCCGATGTCCTCGTGCTCGGCGACGAGCGCAAAGCGCGCGAAATCGCGTTGTTCCGCCAGGGCAAGTTTCGCGACGTGAAGCTGGCGCTGCAGCAGTCGAGCAAAAGCGAAAACATGTTCGATCAAATCGGTGAAGCGGGTAAGAAAACGTTATCCATCATCATCAAGTCGGATGTGCAGGGCTCGTACGAGGCAATGGCGCATGCGTTGCCCAAGATTTCGACCGATGAAGTGAAAGTCAACATCGTGCATTGCGGCGTTGGCGGCATCACGGAATCCGACGTTAATCTTGCGCTCGCATCGAAAGCCGTGATCATCGGTTTCAACACGCGCGCAGATGCCATGGCACGCAAGCTCGCCGAGTCGGCGGGCGTAGACATTCGTTACTACAACATTATTTATGAGGCGCTTGACGACGTTAAGGCGGCATTGTCCGGCATGCTCACGCCGGAGAAAAAAGAAAGCGTGCTCGGCATGGTCGAAGTCAGGCAGGTGTTCAAGATTTCCAAGGTCGGCACGGTCGCGGGTTGCATGGTGCTCGACGGCCTGGTGCGCCGCAGCGCCAAAGTGCGGGTTTTGCGTGACAACGTGGTTATCCATGACGGCGAACTGGATTCGTTAAAACGCTTCAAGGACGACGCGCGTGAAGTCAAGGCGGGTTTTGACTGCGGCTTGTCGGTCAAGAATTTTGGCGACCTCAAAGTGGGCGATCAGCTCGAGGTTTATGAAGTTGTCGAGGTAGCAAGAACCCTTTAGGATCGAGAATTGAGGATCGAGGGGTTTACTCAATCCTGATACCTCAATCCTCAATCCTGACGTCCTTATGCCCCGAGACTTTTCCAGAACACTGCGCGTAGCGGAGCAAATCCAGCGCGACCTGGCTGACTTGCTGCGCTTGGAGGTTAAGGATCCGCGCATCGGCATGGTGACCCTTACCGACGTGGAGGTGACGTCTGACTATGCGCACGCCAAAGTATTCTTTACCACCCTGGGCGACGCGGACCAGATCGCCGCCGCCACCGAGGGACTTAATCGCGCCGCCGGGTTTTTGCGCCACGAGCTCGGACATCGAATCAAGTTGCGCAGCATTCCGCAGTTGCATTTCATCCATGACGAGTCGGTCGAACGCGGTGTGCGTTTGTCGCAGTTGATCGATGCCGCAGTAAGCGGCGATGCCAGCAACCCAAAAAAATAGCGCAGCTACGACCGCCCCGGCGCAATTGATCCAACCGGTGTCAACTCGTCGCACCATCGACGGCGTACTGCTGCTCGACAAGCCCACCGGCATCACATCGAACGCGGCGATACAACGCATAAAACGCCTGTTCTCCGCCGCCAAGGCGGGCCATGTCGGCACGCTTGACCCAATGGCGAGCGGCTTATTGCCAGTGTGTTTAGGCGAGGCCACTAAATTTTCGACCGACACGTTCAGCGCCGACAAAAGCTATGAGGCAGAAGTTTTGCTCGGCGTGACGACCACTACCGGAGACGCCGAGGGTCAAGTGACCGCGCGGCATGCGGTGGCTGTTACGCGAGAACAAATCGACGCCGTGTTAGGCAAATTCACGGGCGCATTGGAACAGATACCGCCGATGTACAGCGCCCTCAAGCGCGATGGCAAGCCACTCTATGCTTATGCGCGCGCCGGCGTAACGGTCGAGCGTGCGCCACGCAGCATTACCATTCATTCGATGGCGTTGCTTGAGTTCACAGCTGACAAGCTAAAGATTGACGTCAGTTGCAGCAAAGGCAC
>JANXRI010000118.1 GCA_025353085.1 Betaproteobacteria bacterium | reverse complement strand
ATCGGCGTGGCATCGAGCAAGCGCTCGCCCGCGCTGCCGGCAGTGCCTGCCATCAATGAATCGCTCAAGGGCTTTGAGGCCGACAGCTGGTTCGGCATCATGATGCCCGCTCATACGCCACGTGAGATCATCGTAAAGTTCAACGCGGAAGCTCAGAAGATTCTCGCAACGCAGGACGTAAAAGACCGGCTGCTGTCGCAGGGCGGCGTTTCCGCGGGCGGACCACCCGAGCTGCTCGCCGAGCGCGTCAAGGCCGACATCGCCAAGTGGGGTAAGGTGGTGCGCACGGCGGGCGTGAAAATCGAGTAAGCGTTCGAAAAGACGGGCACGTCTTGCGGTGATGCCGACGCTATGTTGCGATACCTGATCTCACTGCACCGGGGTAAAACTTTCAGCGCGCCTCCGGCAAGGGCCCGCGGTAGAGCAGTTCGCGATGCCCGGCTTCTCCCGCCTTATACTGCTCGATGGCGTGGGCAATCCAACCGGTAGATCGTCCTATCAAGTACGGCGCCTGCGTTGGAATGACGCTCGCAGGTGTTCCTAGCGCGCCGAGGCCAAGTCTCGCCGCCGCAAAGGCGGTTTTTGATTTCCCATAAATATGGTAATATGGGAGCGATGAAAACCACGCTGGAAGTGCCGGATATTCTCTTTCGCAAGGCGAAGGCCACCGCGGCCGAGCGCGGCCAATCGCTTAAGGACTTCGTGACGGAGGCACTGCGCGAAAAGCTGGTGGCCGGGGCTGATCGTGCGCCTTCGGCGGAGCCGGCATGGATGAAAGGATTCGGCAAGCTCATGCGATTGCACAAGGAAACCGTGCGCGTGCAATCGATCGTCGACCGCGAGTTCGACGTCATCGAACCCGCGGATCGGCGTTGATCCTCGATACCGACGCGCTATCAGCGTTTGTCGACGGTGCGCCCGCGGTAGGCGCGATCCTAAGTGCGCAAAATCGAGTTGCGATTCCGGTGATCGTGCTCGGGGAATTCCGTTACGGCATCATGGCTTCGCGGCATCGCAAAACCTACGATGAATGGCTCAAGATCCATTTGCGCGACTTCGATATTCTGGCGATTAGCACGGAAACCACCTTGCCGTACGCGTCGCTGCGCGCCACGCTCAAACGGTTGGGGCGGCCGATCCCCGCAAATGACGCGTGGATCGCAGCCCTCGCGATGCAGTACGGATTGCCCATCTTAAGCCGCGATGAACATTTTGATGCGCTGCCCGATGTGCGCCGGGTTGGCTGGTAAAGCCTTGGACAGCTTGATCGCAAGGCGCGTAGCCGGTGCATTGCTGCTTTCGGCTCTGCTTGCGCCATCCATTGCAGATGCCAAAAATCCCGGCAGCGGGAGCCATAGCAGCCGCAGTCACTCCAGCAGCCACAGCAGCAAACACAGCGGCGGTCGTCCGAAGTCAAGCGGCGTTCACCGCGATGCGCACGGACATATCGCCAGAAGTTCGAGCGCCAAACATGAATTTCAGAAGTCGCACCCATGTCCGAGGACCGGCAAGAGTGCGGGTGCATGTCCGGGCTACGTGATAGATCACGTTACGCCGTTGGAGCGCGGGGGCGCGGACAGTCCATCCAATATGCAATGGCAGACGAAGCAAGCGGCGAAGATCAAGGATAAGACGGAGTAGCTAACACGACGGTGGGTGCAAAGCGCGCGGCTGCGGCGCGAAAAGTCTGATTTTGGAATGTGTTTGCCATTATTTTTCGAAAAGAATTCAATGGGGCTCGATTTGAGAGGTCGACGTTTTTAGGGCAAGAGTTTTTACCCGGTCGCGTCCGGAGGAACGACAGAAAATATTTGTTAAGCGTGTCCTTTAAATCAGCGCGCGTTTCGCGCACGAATCTGCGCGCTGACTTTGCTCCACGGTTTATTTAAGTGTGGTAATTATTTGCCGGATTTCCGCAGGCGAGTGCTCGCCGCCGAGCGGCGTACCCGGAATCAGGTATTTGCCCATCGACGCGAGCGAGCCGACGACGACCGGTTCGTATCCCACTTCGCGTACCAGCGCTGACGCAATTTCGAGCGCTTTAGGATCGTCACCCGCCATCGGCATGCCGACTTGCCCGGCGTTTTTCGACGCTTCCCCCATGCGTGCATAGCCGATTGCATTGAACGCGCGCACGATGCGTGCGCCCGGCAAAAATTCTTGCGAGGAAACTCCGGCGCCTTTTTCACGCGCAGCCACCGCCATATCACCATCGCGCGCGACAATCGGGTTCGATGTATCGATCACGATTTTGCCTTTGATCAACTCGCCGAGATCGCGGCCGACCGAGGGCAGCGCGGCATAGGGAACGGAGATCAGCACCACATCGCCGAACGCGGCGGCCTCGCGCGGTGTTCCTGCCCGCGCATTGGGGCCGATGCTGGCGGCGAGTCTCTTGTCAGCTTCGGGATCAAGCGATGAAAACATGACTTCATGCCCGGCCTTCGCCCAGACGCCGCCGACAGTACCGCCAACGCGGCCTGACCCGACGACGCCGATTTTCACTTTGCCGCCTGTGGCGCTCGCGGCTTTTAGCGCAATTGGCAGTGCGCCTAACGCAAGGGCGATTGCGGAGGCGCCGGCCGCCTTGAGTACTAGCCGGCGCCGTGGGGACATCATGGCTCTGCGATTCATACTGCATCTCCTCGAAATGGGTCCGCAGCCAGGTGGCGCGACCAAGGCGAGTACAGTAGTCGCGCGATTGCGGTTACGCAAGCTGGCGATTGGCCCGCCACCCGATATGCGGGTTGCCGCTGAATTGTGAAACAATAGCGGCCATTTTAAACGGCATCAATCATCAGTGATAAATATCGGGATGGAGTGGTTTGAAAAATTGCTCGGCGAGTTTCCGGCAGCGGCGGAGTATCGCGAGGAGCTTGAGAAAATCGCAGGCGATAACAACCGCCTGCGCTTGGAGAACGCCGAACTGAAGAATGAACTTGCGCAATACATCGAGCAATGGGAGACCCTGGACGGCGACGCGGTAAGAACACTGCAATATCTTGCGCAAGATGCATTCGAAAACGCCGCTGCGATTGCGCGGGCCCACAACATGAATTTTCAGATTGCCGAGATGTATCTGCACTTTCTGGTCAAACATGCCTACGTAGTGGCGCCTGTGGCCGCGAAAGCGGGCTATGGGCTGACGCCCAAAGGCCGGCGCTATTTGCGCGAACGCGGATTTCTCAAGGTAGATTGACGCGCGAAACGACCAGAATCGTCGTGTTATGCGACCGGCAAATGCGGCGCCGTCTATGGCTGGTATCGCCCGCGGTTCGGATTACGTCGAAGACCGCGGGCCGAAAGAAATTACGAGCCGCCTCAACGCGGAAATCATCAAGGCGCTCGCCGCCCCCGACGTGAGGGACCGGCTGGTCTCGATCGGTTTTGAAATCGAAGGTACCTCGCCGGACAAACTCGCAACTGTCACCAAGGCGCGGCTCGAGCAGATGCAGAAGGTCATCAAGGATGCCGGCATCACGATTCAATAAGACGTGGCCGACAATAAAAGTAGCGCAGGCGCCCCGCCTGCAACCGTTTACGCGCAGACGAGGCGCCCACGCTACGACACCGGCAAACCGATAAATGAGCGAAATTCCGACGATTGCCGTGTTTACGAAGAACCGCACAAACCCGGCATACGCAGCAGCGCGCCTTGGCGCTGACCGCACCGCACAACGAATGGGTGCACGCACCGTTCACTATGTGCCGCAAAAGCCCGACGACGCGGACGAACAAATCGCGCTGATCGATGAAGCGCTTGCCAGTCGACCGGCTGCGTGCGTGCTGGTGCCCGCCCATCCCACTGCCGTGAATGCAGCGATTGAAAAAATCCACGCGGTAGGCGTGCCTATCGTGGGCTTTATAAATCGGTTTACGCAGCCTGAGCATATCGTCAGCTACGTGGGCTCCGAAGACTATCCGCTGGCATTCCATGTGGCGACATACTTATGCGAACACCTCGGGCGGCGCGGCGATATCGTGATCGTCGCCGGGCCGTCGGAATCGGTGACGAGCCGCGAACGTGTGCGCGCCTTCCGCGATGCAGTGAAAAATTTTCCGGCCATGCGCGTTACCGCCGAGATTTGCGGCAACTATCAGCACGCCGACACCGTGCACGCGGGCACCGTGTTCCTGGCGCAATCGATGCGCTTCGATGCCATTCTCGCGGCTAACGATGTGATGGCGCTCGCGATGCTCGACGTGCTCGACACCGCAGGCCTCAAGCGTGTGGTGGCCGGGATCAACGCCGTACCTGATGCAATTGCGGCGATCAAACAGGGCAGGCTGCTCGCCACCGCGGATTTCGATGCGATGAAGATGGGTTGCGTCGCGACCGAAGCAGCATTGCGGCACGTGCGCGGCGAGAAAGTTCCCGCGCGACTCATGCTGCACGTGCAGGTCGTCGATCGCACGAACTACGCGCAATGGGACAAACCATACGAAGCGCGCGCGTGTCCGCGATGGGAAGACGTCGTGAAATGAAAACTCCCTCCGTTGCGCGAGCGGGGGAGGTGGGGAGGGGGCAAGCGGGAACTTAAGACCGGGAGCCTCTTATCTTGTCTGCCTAAGAATCGTTTGCGCCTCCAGCAAGCTGATAAAATCAGCCCATCCTGTAAGTCCGCAGTCACGGAGAACATTCATGGACACCACGACCGCCGCAGCGCCGACTAAAACGACGAGTCCTGCCGCCAAGCGCACGACCTACAAAGGCGCCGAGATCATGGTCGAGTACCTGATCAAAGAAAAAGTGCCGTATCTGTTCGGCGTGTGCGGCCACGGCAACATCGGTTTTCTCGACGCCGCGTGCAGTGCCGCCGATCGCATCCGGACGATTTCGGTGCATCACGAACAGGCCGCCGGTTACATGGCCGACGCTTATTACAAAGTTAAACATCAGCCGGTGGCAACCTTTACGTCGTGCGGGCCGGGCTCATGCAACATGCCGGTGGCGCTCGCGGGCGCGATGATGGATTCGTCAGCGTTTCTCGCGATCACGGGCAACGTGCCGACCACGCAGTTCAACCGCATGCCGTTCCAGGAAACCGGTCGTTATTTTCAGGGCGACTTTCCGTCGGTGATCCGGCCGCTGGTCAAAAAAAGTTTTCAGCCGACGCGCGTTGAGATGCTGCCGCTCGCGATGAAACAGGCGTTCGGCCTGTTGCGCACCGGCCGGCCCGGCCCGGTAAACATCGATGTGCCGCTCAACATTTTCCAGGAATCGGCGGAAGTGGAAGTTCCGGATCCCGATCCGCTGGTGATGCAGCGCTCGCCCGGCGATCTTGGTGCGCTCGATCAGGCACTCGATCTCCTGATCGCTGCAAAGCGCCCGGTGATTTTGATCGGGCAGGGCGGCTTGATCGGCGAGGCGACCGACGTGCTGCTCGAATTGTTGAAGGTCTTGCGTATACCAGTCGTCACCAGTCCCAACGGCAAGGGCACAATTGACGAAACGCACGAGCTGTCATTTGGCCCGATGGGCCGCAACGGGCCGTATGCCGCGAACGAGGCGACCCGCAATGCCGATGTGATACTGGGTCTCGGCTGCAGTTTCGACGACCGCGCAACCAGCGCATGGATCAGCGGTTACACGCTGACGATACCGCCGACCAAATTGATCCAGATCGACAATGATCCGTCGGAGATTGGCCGCAACTACCCGGCGCACCTCGGCATCCTCGGCGACATCCGCGCGAGCCTCGAAGTTTTAGTCCGGCGCGGACGCGAAAAAATAAAAGCGGCGCCAAAAAAATACGACGACTGGGTCGGCAAGTTAAACGAGTGCAAGAAAATATGGGACGACTTTCAAAAGCCATTCGCGGAGTCGGACCAGTTGCCGTTGCGTCCGGAGCGTTTGCTCAAAGGCTTGTCGAATGTGATCCCCGAGAACGCGATATTCGCGACCGATGTCGGCGTGCATCACAACTGGGTGGTGCAATTATGGAAAGCGCGGCGTGCGCGCCATCTGCTGCAATCGTGGGGTTTCGCATCGATGGGATTTGCAACCTGCGGCATTCTGGGGGCGAAGCTCGCGCAGCCCGCAAGCCCGGCGATCGCGGTGGTCGGCGACGGCTCTTTCCTGATGACGCCGCATATCTTGCTGACGGCGAAAGAATATGACATCCCGGCGGTGTGGGTCGTGTGGAACAATTATGGTTATTGCTCGATTCGCGACATGCAGCTCGGCATGTTCGGCCAGGAACTCGCGACGAGTTTCCAGATCGACCAGACCAAAAAACTTTTCAGCACCGATTTCGTGATGCTTGCGCGTTCGATGGGCGTCGATGCGGCGCGCGTCGATCACGCCAACGATCTCGAAGGCGTGATCGAGACCGCGATCAAGGCGAATCGGCCGTATCTCGTCGAAGTGCCGGTCGACCGCGATATCAGGCCGGTGGGCACCGGGACCTGGCAGTTGCCGCCGTTCCCGCATGCCGAACCGAATTTTAGAAAGCTCGCCGGACTCGAAGGTTAATAGCAGAACTTTAAGGAGACAGTCATGGGGAAGACGTTCATGCGCTCGGCCGCAGTACTATTGCTGACATCGATATTCGGGGGCTGCGCCTATCTTCCCACCACTGTCTCGCAGATGCACATGACCGCGCGCGACGGCGCGACTTATCACGGCGCGGTGCAGTACGCGGGCCTGGCCGTCGTCACAATCACGGTGGAAGTCGACCGCCGGCTCTTTCGCGGCAATGTTGAACCCACGACGTCAAACACCACGTTCGGGCTCTATCGCCTGCATGGCCCGCGCGACGCAGCGCCCAAAGCCGCCGAGATTCTGGCTCGCACCAACTACACCAGGGCTATATTGTCATCGACGGACAATCGCATCCTGACCTGCGATTTTACGGACGTCGGCGGGCCCGGTGCGGGCGGCTTGTGCGTGGACGATTCGAACCGCATTTACGACGTAATATTCAGCTAGCCGCCGGTTATTCCGGCTTGATGCCGGCGGCCTTGACGACCTTGCCCCATCTAGCAAGCTCGCTGTTGAGATGGGCTTCAAATTCACGCGGCGAAGTAGTCGATATTTCCAATGACAAGTTAGCGAATCTGGCGCGCACGTCAGGTGCCTGCATCGCGTCGATTAAGGCTTTGTGCAATTGGGTCAGCAGTTCCGGCGGCAAACGCGCGGGCGCAAACACACCGAACCAGTTGGTGACGAGCATGCCGTTCACGCCGCTCTCCTCAAAGGTGGGCACTTCTGCGAGTGCGCTTACACGCTGAGCACTTGAAACTCCCAGCGCGCGCAGGCGGCCACCACGCACATGCGGCACCGCACCCGGCACTGTTGGAAATGCCGCCTGGACCTGACCGCCGATAACGTCGGTGGTTGCAATCGCTATGCTCTTATAGGGCACGTGCACGATATTCACGCGAGTGGCGAGCTTGAAGAGTTCGCCGGTCAGATGCGTGATCGACCCGCTGCCGCCGGAACCATAGTTGAGTTTTCCGGGCTGCGCGCTTGCCGCGGCGATGAATTCCGTCAATGTCTGCGCCGCAAAACCCGGGTTGATGACGAGCACCTGCGGCGCGGTGGCGAGCAGCGTTATCGGCGTGAAATCTTTGATCGGATCGTACGGCACATGACGCAGCACGTGAACGTTGATCGTGTGCGGCGAGTCGCCCACCAGCAAGGTATATCCATCGGGCGTAGCTTTGGCGACGAGTTCGCGCCCGAGCGAGCCGGCCGCGCCAGGTCGATTGTCGACTACAAATTGCTGGCCGAGGGTTTCACCAAGCTTCTGGCTCACGATGCGGGCAACGGCATCGGACGAGCCGCCGGGCGAATAAGGCACAATGACGCGAACCGGGCGCGTTGGATAATTCAAATCTGCGCCGTGGCCAAATCCTGGCGCGGCATAAGTTACTAACGCGTAAATACCGAGTGCGAGTGATTTAAAGGCGCGTAAGCGCAGTGGAGACCTCGCGGCGGCCGTGCTTAATAAAATTTCCATGCAGGTCAGCATGTTTTCCTCCGGAAGGTACCGCTTTTTTAGGTGGAACAAGCGGCCGCTTGATTACGCCGCAATTGTGCGACAGCGTGCGCCTTTAATCCAGTTTGGCGCCGGATTCCATGACGATTTTGGCCCACTTCGTAATTTCATTGCGTACATACTGCGCAAACTCCGCGGGCGTCTTGACTGCAGGCTCCGCTCCCAGCGCAGTCAGGCGCTCAGTCAGATCAGGTGAAATGATTGCACTGCCAATCTCGTTATTCAGTTTTGCAACGATATCTTTTGACAACGCGGCCGGGCCGAATATGCCGTACCAGGAAGTGACGTCGAACCCCGGCAGGCCGGCTTCGACCACCGTCGGAATACGCGGCAACAGCGGTGAGCGCGCGGCGCCCGTCAATGCAATCGCACGCAGTTTGCCGGACTGCACATGCGGCATCGCGACGGGTAGGCCCATTGAGGCGAGTTGTAATTGGCCGGCCAGCAAATCACCGACGACCTGGCCGGCGCCTTTATACGGAACATGCGTCATTTTTACGCCCGCGAGAGTATCGAACAACTCGAGTGCGAGATGATTGGGTGAGCCGTTGCCCGCCGAGCCGAAATTTAATTGGCCGGGCCGCGCCTTGGCGAGCGCGATTAATTCTTTTACCGATTTAGCGGGCAATGATGGATGCAGTACCAGCACGCTCGGGAACGATGCGACCTCGGCGACGGCGGTCAAATCTTTCACCATGTCGTAACCGAGTTTCGGGTATAAGGTTACGCCGATTGCGTGCGGCACCCCGCCCATCAACAACGTGTAGCCATCGGGCACCGACTTTGCAACCTGCTCGGCACCAATGTTGCCGCCTGCGCCGACGCGGTTTTCGATCACGACCGGTTGGCCCATGCGCTCGGTCATTTTCTGGCCGACGATGCGCGCCAGCACATCGGTTGCGCCGCCAGGCGAAAACGGCGCCACGAGCCGGATGGGCTTGTTCGGGTAATCCTGTGCCAATGCGTGCGGCGTGACGAGCGTGATTGCGAGCAGGCCCGTTGTCGTAACGACAGCAACGAAGCCAATGATATTCAAGCTAACCTCCGCTCGGATGATTGCTAACCTCAGCGATGTTGATTCTGCCCAAACGCCGGGCAAATTGACACTGCATTTGGTGCACGGCAATCGGGTAAAATTAATCGGCATTCTGAAGCACGTCCCCAAGTTTTATCAAGCGAGCCATCGTGAAAATCAAGCGCATCGAACCCATCGCAGTCAGCCTGCCGCTGGTCAAGCCCGTAAAAATGGCGGGCGTTGAATTGATCACCGCCGACAATCTCGTCGTGCGCATGGAGTCGGATACAGGCTTCGTCGGTTGGGGCGAGTCAGCGTCCGCGCCCATCATGACCGGCGAAACAGTTGAAAGCATGGTCGCCGCGGTGCGCCATCTCACGCCGTATGTCGAAGGCCGCGTCGCCGACGATTTCGCCGGCGCTTCATCGATGATGAACCTGTGGATGTATGGCAATCAGGCGGCGAAAGGCGCGATCGAAATGGCGATGCACGACCTTGTCGGCCGCGCGACCGGGCAACCCGTTCATGCGCTGCTCGGCGGCAAGCGCCGTGATCGTGTATCGACATTGTGGATGATTAGCGGCGGCAATGCGGAAGCGGACGTGAAGGAAGCGAAAGAATTACTCGCGGCCGGTTACGTCGCCTATAAGGTCAAAGTCGGCGTGAACTCGCCGGAGATCGATGCCGAGCGCACGCGCCGTGTCTGCGAAACGCTGGGGCCCGGTCATCTCATTTCCTCGGACGCGAACCAGGGGTGGACCGCCGATGAAGGCGAGCGCTATGTGCGCGGGGTGGCGGACAGCCTGCTCGATTTTTTTGAGCAGCCGGTGCGCCAGGACGATCTCGCGGGCATGGCGCGCATTGCGAAGGCTACCCGGGTGCCGATCTGCGCAGACGAAAGCATTCACTCTCTCGATCATATCCGCCGTCATCATGCGGCGGGCGCTGCGCGTGGGGTGAGCCTGAAAACAATAAAATTAGGCGGGTTGCGCGGTGTGATGGAGGCGGGCCGTTTATGTGCGGAGCTCGGCATGGAAGTCAATGTCGCGTGCAAGACGGCTGAATCCAGCATAGCGTCGGCAGCAGCGGTACACCTGTCGGCGGCGCTGCCGTCGAACAACTGGAGTCTTAACATCTCGAGCCCGTACCTTGCTGAAGATCTCACCGCGCAGCCGCTCGCCGTCGTGCGCGGTCATGTGGTGGTGCCGGACGGGCCCGGTCTCGGCATTGAAGTCGATGAAGCGCGCGTGCGCCGTTTCCAGCGTTCAATTTAGCAAGCGGACTCGCAGCCGAAGTTAACGAGGAAAAATCAGTGGTCAATGCGGCAATCATCGGTCTCGGCTGGTGGGGTAAAAATATCGTCAACGCGGTGCAGGGCAAAAGTACCCGGCTCAAGTTCGTGCGCGGCGTCACCAAAGAACTCGCCGAGACCGAGGCGTTCGGCGCGCAACATGGCATTTCACTCAGCGCCGAATTTGACGAAGTGCTCGCCGATCCCGAAATTGACGCGGTGGTGCTGGCCACTCCGCACTCGTTGCACGCCGATCAGATTGTCGCCGCCGCGCGTGCCGGCAAGCATGTGTTCTGCGAAAAGCCGCTGTCGCTCAAACAAGCCGACGCGGAACGCGCCGTGAATGCGTGTCTGGCGGCCCAATGCGTGATCGGTGTCGGCCAGAACAAGCGTTTCTGGCCGTCGATGGCCGCCTTGCGCAGCGTGGTTGCCGGCGGCAGTCTCGGCAAGGTAATGCACATTGAAGGCCATTACAGCAACGAAAATTCGAGCAATCTTTTTGCCGGTTGGCGCGACCAGCCGGCAGAGACGCCGGGCGCGGGCATGACCGGCACCGGCATCCATATACTCGATGCGTTTGTCAGCCTGGCGGGTCCGGTCGCGCGAGTCGATGCCCGGTTCGCATCGATGCAAGGCGGCCACGATCCGCGCGATACGATCTCCGTGCTGTTTCGTTTTAAAAACGGCATGAGCGGCGTGCTGGGCGCAGTTCGCCCGTCGCCGTTTTATTGGCGCGTCCATGCGTTTGGCGACTGCGGGTCGGCCGAAGCGCTCGGTGAAACCGAAACCGTCGTACGTTGCTCCGGCGCGCCGGTCGAGCGCAAAACTTACGCCGCAATGGATTCGATTCGCGCCGAGTTCGACGCATTCGCATTAGCGGTCGAGGGCGGCGCGCCCTATCCGATCACGCCGGCCGAAATGACGGCGACGATAGCAGCGTTCGATGCGATCATTCAGTCGATTGCGAGCGGCAAACCGTGCGAAATTGCCTGAAGTCGCGCACTCGGCGTGCATAACAACAACAGCTCTGCCATTAAAGCGCGTTGCCACTGTAGGACACCGTTGACTTATTGCGACGGGCGCTTTTAGACTAATTTTTCTCCCGTCGTTGAGTTCCACCGAATCCCGTTTCATCAGCATGCGTTCTGCCTTAGCAGAACGCCGCGGCGTCATTCTCACCGGCGCAAATGTGGAATCGGCACTGCACGCACAGAGGCCTCTGATGATTCGCTGCATCGCCGGTGCATTAATTTTGTTGACCTCGTCGACCGCATTCGCGGATCCGATTCTGCTGCTGCTGTTGCGCTTTGCGCGCGATCGCGCGGTGACGGCATCGATCGAGGCGGGCGTAACCGGCATGCAACAGCAATATCCGACCATCCCTTCCGCGACGTACGGCTTTGCACTGCCGACGCCGGCCATCACACGCGGCAACGAGGAGCAGCAAATGCGTGCGCTGCTCGACGATAATTTTCTGCATCTGACGCTGGATCAACGCGACCAGGTGTTCGCTGGCGTGCAAAAAATAATGCAGGATCCGCAGAACACGCAAAGCAAATCGCAACTGCTCGCCGAATTCGCGATGAAGGCGCGCGAGGTGAAGGAATGCTATCGCAGTCTCGACCGGCTTTCGTACGCGGAAAAGCGCTCGCTCGCGGTGCAGGCGAAAGAGGAATATCGCCGGCTGCCCGAGTTCGAGCGTCAGCAACTGCTTGATGTGCTGCAGTCAGGGACGTTGCCGGTGCCCCGTGATCTTCGCGACAGCATGATTGCGGAGTTCAACACGATCGGCCCCGCAGGCGCCGGCCACGAACGCCGCCGCGAATAATCCGGATTGCGGGCGCATTCGCACCGCGGATCATAGAGTGACGATACGCGTGCGACGAGTTCAGTGCATCGCCGGTGAGCGCAACCGCGCATGACGCTGTAAAATCGCGAAAAGCCTTCAACCCCCGCGGCCAGCAAGGTACACTAGCCGTCGTTCTGCGTCGCTCAACAACTGTAAACCTCCAACATGAGTCAATCCCAGCCGGCAAACCGCCGCGAAGACCTGCGTTTGATCACCGGGCGCGGCCGCTACACCGCTGACGTCAATCTGACCGGGCAGTTGCATGCGGCATTCCTGCGCGCCGATCGCGCGCATGCGCAAATTGTTTCAATCAATGCCGAGCCCGCGCTAAGGCAGCCGGGTGTGGTCGCCGTATTCACGGGCGCCGATGCGATTGACGCGGGCTACACGCAATTTCCGAACTTGATGTCTTTTGCGGGCCGCAATGGCGCCCAGATCCTGAAGCCCGAACGCCCCGTGTTGGCCACGACTGCAGTGCGTTATGTCGGCGAAACAATTGCAATGGTGGTCGCGGAGTCAGCACTCGCCGCGCAGGATGCAATCGATGCGATTGAAATCGATTACCGGGATTTAAGCGCAGTGGTCACGGTGACAGACGCGCTGGCTGCGGGCGCGCCGCAGTTGCACGAAAATGTGCCGGGCAATCTCTGTTTCGAATGGGAAACCGGCGATGCCAGGGCGGTCGAAGAGGCATTCGCGAAAGCCGCGCATATCACGCGTCTCAAAGTGTTGACGACACGCGTGGCGCCCAGCCCGCTGGAGCCGCGCGGCAGCCTCGTCAGCTACGATGCGGCGAGCGAAAGTTACGACATTTACACGCCGTCCCAGGGCATGATGATGTTGCGCAAACAATTTGCGATGCTGACGGGCGTGCCGGAAGAAAAGTTGCGCGTGCACACCAACGACGTCGGCGGCAGCTTCGGCCAGCGCAGCGGCGTATATCCCGAGCATGGCGCGCTGATGATTGCGGCGAAAAAACTGGGCCGCCCAGTGAAGTGGGTCGGCTCGCGCGCGGATGGCTTTATGTCGGATGCGCATGGCCGCGGCATCGAGATCGCCGGTCAACTGGCGCTCGACAGCGCTGGGGAATTTATTGCCGCGCGCTACGATTTTCTATGCGACATGGGCGCTTATCTGACGCCCACCGGTTCAATCAGCCATTTGCGCAATCCGGCGACGCTCATGACGGGCGTCTATAAAATCCCGGCACTCTATGGCGCCTTCAAGGTCGTGCTGACGAATACGGTGCCGATTGCCGCCTATCGCGGCGCCGGGCGGCCCGATATCGCGTATGCCATCGAGCGTCTCGTCGATCGCGCCGCGGACGAACTTAAAATCGAGCGCAGTGAATTGCGCCGGCGTAATTTCATTCCAGCCGACGCCTTTCCGTACAAGACGCCGACGGTTGGGGTGTACGAACCGTCGGACTTTGCAGGCTGTCTCGAGCAGGCGCTGACGACCGCCGATTGGCGCGGCTTCGAGGCGCGCAGAGTCGCCGCAAAAGGGCGCGGCAAATTGCGCGGCATCGGGCTGTCGACGATCATCGAAGCGACCGGCGCCGGCGTGTTTCCCAAGGACCAGGTGGCGATCGAAGTCGATGCGGCAGGCAAGCTGACGGTATACACGGTCAGCATGTCGTCGGGGCAGGGGCACGAAACGACTTTCACGTCGGTGGTCGCCGATACGCTCGGTCTGCCGCATGCCATGGTCACGTTGCGCGAATGCGATCCCGCGCGTGAGCTTATTGGAAATCACACTGGCGGCTCACGCTCGATGGCGGGCGTTGGCAGCGTATGCAAAGTCGCGGCGGATAAACTGATCGAGCAGGCCAAGCCGCTCGCCGCAGAGGAACTGGAACTCGAGCCCTCGCAGGTTGACTATGCGGGCGGCGAGTTCAAGTCGCGCGATGGCGAAAAGACGATCAGCTTCGTGCAACTCGCCCAAAAACTGGCGGGCCGAGATCCGCATCCGATGAATACACTCGCCGAAGCGACGGTCGGCTCGACCTGGCCGAACGGCTGTCATATCGCGGAGGTTGAAATCGACCCGGATACCGGCGTCACCGAGATCGCGTCCTATGTTGCAGTCGATGATTGCGGCACTGTAATCAATCACCAGATCGTTGAAGGCCAGGTGCACGGCGGCGTGACCCAGGGTGCCGGCCAGATGTTTCAGGAAGAAGTGATTTACGATCGCGCGAGCGGTCAATTGCTGACCGGCAGCTTCATGGACTACGGCATGCCGCGCGCCGGACTCGTGCGTGACATCAATGTCGGCGACCATCCGGTGCCGAGCAAGTTGAATGCAATCGGCGCCAAAGGCGTGGGAGAATCGGGCTGCACGGCATCGCTGCCGGCGCTCGCGAATGCAATGACGGATGCATTGCGGCCCGCCGGTGTAGGACATCTCGATATGCCGTACACGCCCAGCAAGGTTTGGCATTCCATTCAGGCCGCTAAAATAAATCCGAGCAAATAGGAGCCGCATGTTTCAATTCAATTATGTGAAGGCAAAATCGCTGAGCGACGCACAGGCGTTGATCGCGGCGAACCCGGACGCTAAGCTGCTGTCGGGCGGCATGACGTTGATTCCGACACTCAAACAGCGACTCGCGCAGCCGTCGCATCTGGTCGATATCGGTGGCCTGTCCGAATTACGCGGCATCGAGGTGAAAGACGGGCAGCTGGTGATCGGGGCGGCGACCCGGCATTACGAAGTCGCTTCTTCAGCGGTGGTCAAAAAGGCCTTACCCGCGCTCGCGTCGCTCGCCTACCTGATCGGCGACCCGCAGGTGCGCAACCGCGGCACGCTCGGCGGCTCGATTGCGAATAACGATCCGGCAGCCGATTATCCGGCAGCCGTGCTTGCACTCGATGCGACCATAGTTACCAACAAGCGAGAAATCGCTGCGGGCAATTTTTTCCAGGGAATGTTCGCGACCGCACTCGAAGAAGGTGAAATCGTAGTGCGCGTGCGATTCAATATTCCACCGCGTGCGGCGTATGAGAAGTTCGCGCATCCGGCGTCGGGTTATGCGATGGCCGGTGTTTTCGTCGCGGACGGCGCAGCGGGGCTGCGGGTGGCTGTCACCGGTGCAGCGTCCGGCGTTTTTCGGTGGAGCGAGGCGGAACAGGCGTTGACCAAAAAGCTGAGTCCCGAGGTGCTCGAAGGCCTGCCGCTGGATCTAACCAACATGAACGAAGACATTCATGCCACCCGCGAGTATCGCGCCAATCTGGCGCGAGTGATGACAAAACGCGCGCTCGTAAAAATGCTGGCCGGAAAATAAAACCAGTTCGGCGTTGAGGTATCGAAGGATGAACGGTCGTTCACGGTGCGTTTACCTCACCACGAACGGCCCCAACAGGAATTAAACGACCATGACAAAAATAGAACTAACCGTTAACGGCACCAAACACTCGCGTGAAGTCGAAGATCGCACACTGCTGGTCGACGTGCTGCGCGACCAACTGCGGTTGACCGGCACCCACATCGGCTGTGATACCAGTCAATGCGGGTGCTGCACCGTGCATATAGACGGCCGCGCGGTAAAGTCATGCACCGTGCTCGCGGTCCAGGCGGACGGTACTGACATCGTGACCATCGAAGGCCTGAGCAACGGTGACCAACTGCATCCGGTGCAGCAGTCGTTCACCGATTGCCACGCGTTGCAATGCGGCTTCTGCACGCCGGGGATGATCATGGCAATCAGCGCTTTCCTCAAGGATAATCCGCAGCCGACCGATGAGGAGATCTATCACGGTCTGGAAGGCAATTTGTGCCGCTGCACCGGCTACATCAATATCGTAAAGGCCGTAAAGCGCAGTGCCGAGTTGATGAAGTAAGCAGCATTCGGCCGCGCCGCAGCCGCTGGCCAAAGCACCTTAAAAACTAAAAACCCGGCTGATGCCGGGTTTTTTTCGTTACTGCTTCATGCTTGCGCACCTGCATTGTGCTCGACGTACTATTCGTCGTCGCCAGTCCGCCCGACGTGCCTAGTTGTTGTGCAGCAGGCGACCCGGATCGCGGGTGAACAAGCGGCGCACCGCCGCAATGACCCATATGATTGCATCGCTCACCGCGTCGGCCTGGCGCAAGGTATCAACCGCGATGGCGCGTTGAATCTCGTTGACCGGGGCAAGCTTTACGCGCGCATAAAGGTCTGATTTTGATGCTCTTTCAGTGTATTTGACCATTTTTATCTCCTTGATAACCAAATTACAAAAACTATTGCTTAGTCGGCCTGTTGGCGTTCCAAGCGATTACGAACACCATGATAGAGCATATAAAAGATGTAATGTTGCGTCGCAACACATGATATATTGTATTTTGTGTAATTAGAAATTCTAATGTTAAATGACATTCCGGCTACCTCCTCTCAATTCTCTCAAGGCGTTTGAAGCGGCTGCGCGCCATTTGAGCTTTAAGCGGGCGGCCGCCGAATTAAGCGTCACGCCGGCTGCGGTCAGCCATCAGATCAAGGCACTCGAAGCGCACTTAGGCGTGGAGTTATTCGAGCGAGCCGGGCGCGGCCTAAAATTGACGCACGCCGCCGGCGTCGCCCTGCCGCGTCTAAGCGAAGGTTTCGGCGTGCTCGCGGACGCGGTTAACCGCATGCGTCCGCAACCTGATAATGGGCAGTTGACGGTAAGCGTAGCCCCGTCATTCGCGACGCGTTGGCTGATGCCGCGGCTGCACCGTTTCTTTGCGGCACAACCGGATGTCGACGTCCGCATCACCGCGCGCACGCGGCTGATCAACAAGCGCGGGCACGATAATGCAGTCGAACGCGCGACGGTGGAAAACTGGCTTGAGGATTCCGATGTCGCGATCTTGTACGGTCATGGCGAATACGCAGGGTTTCGCTATGACCGATTATTTCCCCTCACGCTGGCGCCGATCTGCAGCCCGCAGCTTTTGCAGGGAGAAAATCCGCTTCAGCATCCGCGCGATCTGCAGTCCCATTTGCTCGTGCATGACGACTCCGGAGCGTTGTATGACGGCGTGTCGTTCTGGGACGTCTGGTTGAAGGCGGCGGGCATCGAAGGTGTCGATACGAGCCGCGGTTCTCATTTCAGCCAGCCGGTGTTAGCACTCGAAGCGGTGAGCGATGCGCTCGGTGTCGTCGCGACTTTTCCCGTATTGGCTGCGCCCGATCTCGCGGTTGGCCGCCTGGTGCTGCCGTTCGACCTGCAAGTTCCGCTACAATCAGCGTATTACCTCGTCTGTCCCGAGCAATCGCTGCGGCGACCGCCGGTGGCGGCATTCCGTGACTGGTTGCTGACGGAAGCGGCGCAGCAGGCGGTGCAATAATTTCCCTGCGCTAGCCGCATCGCCAGTAATCTTTTCGCTCGCTCAATACCGCGCCGGCGGGGCAGCCCTGCAACCGTGGAAACTTCCATCCGTTGGGGGGACTCTGACTGGGGATGCTTTGTCGGAGAATCGAATGGAATTGTTCTTGGACCCGCAGGCCTGGATAGCGCTGGCAACGTTGACTGCTCTTGAGATCGTGCTCGGCGTTGACAACATTATTTTCATCTCTATTCTGGTTGGCCGTTTGCCCGTGCACCAACGCAACCGCGCCCGCAAGCTCGGCTTGGCGCTCGCCATGCTCACGCGCATTTTGCTATTGATGTCGCTGGCGTGGATCATGACTTTGACGGATCCGTTGATCGAGCTGCCGAATGCGGAACTGTCCGTCAGAGATTTGATTCTGATCGGTGGGGGTCTGTTCCTTTTGTGGAAAAGCGTGCATGAGATTCACGGTTCGCTCGAAGGCGCGGACCAATCGCCGCAGACGGTCGCGAAAGCAACGTTCGGCGCTGTGCTGCTGCAAATTGCGATCATCGACATTGTTTTCTCCCTCGACTCGGTGATAACGGCCGTAGGCATGGTCAGCGAAGTACCGATAATGATCGCTGCGATCGTTATTGCTGTTCTCGTGATGATGTGGGGCGCCAGGGCGATCGGCGAATTCGTCGACCGTCATCCGACCATCAAGATGCTCGCGCTGTCGTTTTTGATCATGGTCGGGATGGCGTTAATCGCGGAAGGATTCGCGATTCACGTGCCGAAAGGCTACATTTATTTTGCGATGGCGTTTTCGGTCGCCGTGGAAATGCTTAATCTGAAATTACGTGCGCGCTCTCAACCTCGCACGCAGCCTGTCAGGCTGCACAAAAAAATCGAAGGAGAAGATGCGTGACCAAGCGTAGCTTGAGTGCCGGTATGATTCTGCTGTTCCCGAGCGGATAAAATAAGCAGTGGACGTCAAGTAGGTCCAATAATAAACGAGGAGAAAGCCATCATAAAATACCTGATCCAATCGATCGCAGCGGCCGCCTGCTGGAGCTTAATGGTGTCGCCGTATGCCGCCCAAATCGACCCTGTCGCCAGTTTTCCGACCAAGCCGATTCGCTTTATCGTGCCTTTTGCGCCGGGTGCGGGCACGGACATCACTGCGCGCACGATCGCGCAGAAGCTCAGCGA
>JANXRI010000111.1 GCA_025353085.1 Betaproteobacteria bacterium | reverse complement strand
GGTCTTCCGGCAGCGATTCGTAGGCGCGGTTCATGCTGCTGAACATCGTGTCGCCGAGCGCCACGCCGTTCTTCACCGGCACTCGCTTGGCGTACAACAGCGAGCCGCGACTGGGCTTGTCGTAGCAGCAGCCATCGGAATGCCAGATAGTGCCCGCGTCGCCGGCGCCTATCGGTTTTCCGCTCTCGACGATGTTGGAGACGATAAAGAGTTTCGGATAGCCGGGTTTGCAGCAATCCGTGCGGACATGGACTTCCACCGGCCCCAGTTGCTCGCTGAAGCGGATATGGTCTTCCGGCGCCAGCTTCTGGGCGCGGAAGAATATGACTTCGTGCTCCAGCCAGAGCCGGTCGATTTCGGCGACGGTCGCGGCGTCGAGCGGCTGCGAAAGATCCACGCCTTGTATCTCGGCACCGAGTGTGGCGCCGGTCTTGCGTACTGACAACATTTTTTCTTCCTCCTGAAGCGGTGCGAGATTTGAAAATCGATACAGATTTGCTAGGCGCATCTGACTCTAAGCGTATCGGGCTACTCCATAATCGGAATGCAACTCACCCTTCAAATTATAATCCCGACAAGGTCGTCAAACATCTCGTTCCTGCCATCATTAAAGGGTTGGCCGCCACACTGGGTTACGCAACTTGCGTTCGTGACACACGTCCGACAGGCTGCTAGGCCACGACCAGGTCACGCACTATTGGAGCGGCTCGTTCGATTGCGCGATCACGCCGCGCCATATTGTCAGCTCGCGGTCAAGGAGCTTCCTGAACTCCTCCGGCCCGCTCGGCGAAATGTCGAGCGCCAGGGCGGCAAAACGTTCGCGCACGTCCGGCGCCCGCAGGGACTTTGCGATTTCGCGATTGAGGATGGCGACGATGTCCCTAGGGGTGCCCGCCGGCGCAAGCACACCGTACCATAGCAGCACGGCTATATCTTTGAGGCCCGCTTCCTGGAACGTCTGGATGTCAGGCATCGCAGGATGGCGGCCTGGCGAAGTCACGCCGAGCGCCTTCAAGCGGCCGCTTTTTACAAACGGAATGCCGGCTGCAAGGGAAGTAAAGACGAGCTGGATCTGTCCACCCACGGCGTCGGCCATGGCAGGTCCCCCGCCTTTGTAGGTGACTTCGTTCAGCACCAGCCCCGTTCGTGCCCGCATCCACAGATAGGTCATATGCGGCCCGCCCGCCTGCCCCGACGTGCCGAGCGCGATTTTTTCACTTTGCGCCTTGGGCATTGCGATCAGCTCTTTCAGCGTCGGTTGCAGTGAAGGATGCGCCATGAGCGCGAGCGGCGTGGTCGCCACCAACGTGATCGGTGCAAAGTCCTTGATCGCATCGTAGCGCGGCTTTTGATAGATCACGTTGTTGATCGTGTGCGCCGAATCCGCAAGAATCAGCGTGTAACCATCGGCCGGAGATTTCGCAACCAGTTCGGTGCCGACGAGCCCGGAAGCGCCGGGACGGCTGTCCACGACGAAGGTATAGCCGAGCGCCTCGCCGAGCTTCTGACCGATTGCTCTTGCCGTTATGTCGGAGCCGCCCCCCGGCGCATACGGCACCACGAAACGCACCGGTTTCGCCGGATACTTTTCCTGCCCCGCGGCGGCGAGCGCAGTCGGGAACGACGCGATCAGAAGCAGAATTGCGGACCTCAAAACCATGTTGCTGTCCTCCGGGCGGCTCATCGGCGTGTGCCGGGTTACTTGCGCAGCAGTCTCGCGATCGCAGCGCAATTGCGCGACTTGTCGAGTGTGGCAAGCGCCGCAAAGAGCCGCGTTGCACGTGTCTCGGAAATAGCGTGGGCGGCATTGAATACGAATTTGCCATGCATTTCCTCCTGCGTAAGCCGATTGTTGGGATCGCCTTTCGGGCCCGCCAGGGAACGCCTGATCACGCGTCCGCTTTTCAGGTGAATCTCGGTGCGGCAACGATAACGCTGCGTCGGCGGCAGCCGGTCGATCGAGCGATCCGCCACCAGCTCGATTTTCCGCATGAACTTCTGCACGGCCGGCCGCCGCACCTGCGCGGGGGTGAACTGGCGCAGCGTCAGTTCGCGATCCATCACCATCGCCGCCACGCAGTACGGGAGGCTGATCAGCGCATTGCCCGGGGTCTTCACGCCTTGCGCACCGCCTGAAGTCGTCTTGAAAGTGTAGTCGATCGTCAGTTGATCGACATGCGAAACGATTCTGTCGATCGCGGCGGCCGTTACGTCCGGATTTTCCTCGAGCATGAGCCTCACGTTGTCCACGGTGGGATGGTTGCTGCGTATGCACGGATAGAACTTGTGGTAGATCTCGAATTTGAATTTTCCAAGATCCCGGGGTATCACGTCGGCCGCCGGCGATCGGCTGAACGTGCCCAGCAGCCCCGAGTATTCCGCTTCGATCGCATCATTCGATGCTTCCAATCCGCGCATCGCAAGGTCCGCGGCGAAAATGCCGCCCAGCACCGCCTTCGGAGAATTGAATCGCTTGGCCAATGTAGCGCTGTACAGGCCCGCTGCCTGGGTCGCCGCAAGCCCCAGGGCGCGCGCGAGCTGCTCTTCGTCAAGACGCATCAGTTTCGCCGCCGTCGCCATCGCCACGAATATCGTGGGAACCGAAACGTAAAATCCATCCGCGGCAAACTTTTTTCCCCCGAGCGCCGTGCCGATGATGTTCCCGACTTCATACCCGGCGGCCATCGCCGTGACGAGGTCCTTGCCGTTGACAGGCCGCGCGCTGCGTTCGGCGATCGCAATCGCAGTTGGCACGGCAACGCTGCCGGGATGCAGGATGGCGGGGAGCACCGTATCGTCGAAATCCCACGCGTGGCATGCCGCAGAATTTGCCATCGCCGCAAACGGCGCACTTGCCTTGATCTGCGTGCCCCAGACGGTGGCTTCCCCGGCGCTTTGCCAGCTGCCGACATAGCCGGTCACGAGTTTTGAATACGGCGTGGTCGAACCCAGGAGACCGCACCCTATCGTATCGATGATTGATTGCCCGAGCGGATCGCGTATGCGCGCAGGGAGGTCCGAGTACTTCAAACCGCGGATAAACCGCGCAATCATCGCCGTCAACGGCTTGCCCATTCCACTTCGCAGTGCTCTCATTGTTTCCCTCTGTTTTTTTGTTTGCGCTCAAGGCGCGGAAATGTGCAGCGGCCGACGGCACGATTGCTTCGCATCACTCGAGCTTGATGCCCGCCGCTTTGACGATCCTGTCGAATTTCACAATCTCGTCCCTGACATAGGCGTCGAACGCTTCCGGCGTGCCGCCGCCGATCTCGAGCCCGGCGTCATCCAGCCGCTTGATCAACGCCGGATCGTGCAGCGCTTTGTTTATGTCGGCATTGATTTTGGCGACGATGTCCGGCGGCGTCTTTGCGGGCGCGAAAAATCCGTACCAGTTGATGATCTCGAACCCTTTCACCCCCGCCTCTGCCATCGTCGGGAGTTCGGGCATTTTGGACGAGCGCTTGAGCGTGGTAACCGCCAGTGCATGGAGCCGACCCTGCTTGATGTAAGGGATGCTGGGCGGCAGCACGTCAAACGCCATCAGCACCTGCCCGCCGATCAGATCGCCGGTCGACTGTCCGCTCCCCTTGTACGGAACATGAATGATCTTCACGCCGGTCGCCGCCATGAACATCTCGATCGCGAGGTGGTGCGTCGTCCCGGTGCCGCCGGCGGAGGCCGCCGTAATCTCGCCGGGACGCGCCTTCGCGAGCGCGATCAGTTCCCTGACCGACTTGACCGGCAGCGACGGGTGGACATTCAGCACGAGTGACGAGTAGCTCACATAGCCAGATCGG
>JANXRI010000095.1 GCA_025353085.1 Betaproteobacteria bacterium | reverse complement strand
ACAAGGGAACCGAAATGGCAAAAGGCAAATTTGAGCGCACGAAGCCGCACGTAAACGTGGGGACGATAGGTCACGTTGATCACGGCAAGACGACGCTGACGGCGGCGATGACGCACGTGTTGTCGAAGAAGTATGGCGGGGAGGCGAAGAACTACGATCAGATCGATGCGGCGCCGGAGGAGAAGGCGCGCGGGATCACGATCAACACGGCGCACGTTGAGTATGAGACGGCCAAGCGCCACTACGCGCACGTTGACTGCCCGGGGCACGCCGACTACATCAAGAACATGATCACGGGTGCGGCGCAGATGGACGGCGCGATTTTGGTGGTGAGCGCGGCTGACGGTCCGATGCCGCAGACGCGCGAGCACATCCTGCTCGCCCGCCAGGTGGGTGTGCCGTATATCGTGGTCTTCATGAACAAAGCGGACATGGTCGACGACAAGGAATTGCTGGAGCTCGTCGAAGTGGAAGTGCGCGAATTGCTGTCGAAGTATGAGTTTCCGGGTGAGCAGACCCCGATCATCATCGGCTCGGCGGTAAAGGCGCTCGAAGGCGATACGACGGAGATGGGCGAGGGGGCGATATTCAAGTTGGCCGAAGCGCTGGACTCTTTCATCCCGGAACCGAAGCGGGCGCTGGACGGACCGTTCCTGATGCCGGTGGAGGACGTATTCTCGATCTCGGGTCGCGGCACGGTGGTGACCGGTCGTATCGAGCGCGGGATCGTGAAGGTGGGCGAGGAAATCGAGATCGTGGGCTTGAAGGCGACGATCAAGACGGTGTGCACGGGTGTTGAGATGTTCAGGAAGTTGCTGGACCAGGGTCAGGCCGGAGACAACGTCGGGGTGCTCTTGAGGGGCACGAAGCGCGAAGAGGTCGAGCGGGGTCAAGTGCTGGCGAAGCCGGGCAGCATCACGCCGCATACCAAGTTTACGGCCGAGATCTACGTCTTGAGCAAAGACGAGGGGGGGCGGCATACGCCGTTCTTCCAGGGCTACCGTCCGCAGTTCTACTTCCGCACGACCGACGTGACGGGCAATATCGAGTTACCGGCGGGCACGGAAATGGTGATGCCGGGAGACAACATCTCGATCACGGTGGCGCTGATTCAGCCCATCGCGATGGAAGAAGGCTTGCGCTTCGCGATTCGCGAAGGTGGCAAGACCGTCGGCGCCGGCGTCGTCGCTAAAGTCATCGAATAAGCTGATCGCGGGGCGGGGCGCTGAAGCGTGCTTCGGCTCTTCGCCCATTTGCACTTTAAACAAGGATTAGGCCAGTAGCTCAATTGGCAGAGCGTCGGTCTCCAAAACCGAAGGTTGGGGGTTCGATTCCCTCCTGGCCTGCCAGCAAAGCTGTTGAGCGTGGATGGTTAAGAATCTGGCGTGAAGGCAGGGGCAGGGAATTTCACTCTCGAATCTGAGCTTGAAACGCTGAACGGGACACATGGCAGACAAGATAAAAATAGCAGTCGCGGTGGTTTTATTGCTGGCGGGTATAGCTGCGTTTTACTACTGGGACCAAAGTCCCATGATTGCGCGGGTGGGAGCGGTCATCGGCGGACTGGTGGCTGCAGTGGTGGTGTTTTGGACCAGCGCGCCGGGTAAGGAATTTTTTGCGTTCGCGCAGGAATCGATCGACGAGACCAAGCGCGTCGTATGGCCGACCCGCAAAGAGACTTTGCAGACGACGGGTGTGGTATTCGCGTTTGTGTTTGTGATGGCGTTATTTTTGTGGCTTATAGACGCGGGGTTGCTATGGGCAGTGCGCATACTGATGGGTCAGGGCGATTCATGAGCAAGAAATGGTATGTAGTCCACGCGTACTCCGGCTTTGAGAAAAGCGTGCAGCGCGCCTTGCTCGACCGCGTGGCGCGCGCCGGCATGCAGGAACAGTTTGGTCAAATTCTGGTGCCGGTAGAAGAAGTCGTCGAGATGAAGAGCGGTCAGAAAAATATTTCCGAGCGCAAGTTTTTTCCCGGCTACGTGCTGGTTGAGATGGAAATGACGGATGACACATGGCACCTCGTGAAGAGCACAGCCAAGGTCACCGGTTTCGTCGGCGGCACGTCGACCAAGCCGACGCCGATCTCCGAGAAGGAAGTGCAGACCATTCTGCACCAGATCCAGGAAGGCGTCGAAAAGCCGCGGCCTAAGGTGTTGTTCGAGATTGGCGAGTCAGTGCGCGTCAAGGACGGCCCGTTCACCGACTTTCATGGCAACGTCGAGGACGTGAATTACGACAAGAGCAAATTGCGGGTGTCGGTCACGATTTTCGGACGTTCGACGCCGGTAGAACTGGATTTCGGGCAGGTCGAGAAAGCGTAATAGCAGTTGCCGTTGTAGCGAGCGTAGTCGTTTTTAACGGGGAGGGCAGCGTCGAACCGCGGCCCGTTATCACCCACCAAAAGGAGCACCATCGTGGCGAAAAAAATCGTCGGCTTCATCAAGCTGCAAGTGCCCGCCGGCAAAGCCAACCCGAGTCCGCCGATCGGACCGGCTTTGGGCCAGCGCGGTCTCAACATCATGGAATTCTGCAAGGCTTTCAACGCGCAGACGCAGAAAGTCGAAGCCGGTCTGCCATTGCCGGTGGTGATTACTGCGTTCCAGGATAAAAGTTTTACCTTCATCATCAAAACGCCGCCGGCGTCGGTGTTGATCAAAAAAGCGCTGAAGCTCGACAAGGGCAGCAAGACGCCCCATACCGACAAGGTGGGCAAACTGACGCGCGCCCAGGTTGAAGAAATCGCCAAAACTAAAATGCCCGACCTGACAGCGGGCGATCTCGAAGCCGCGATGCGCACGATTGCAGGCAGTGCACGCAGCATGGGTGTTGAAGTGGAGGGCGCATAACATGGCACACCTATCCAAACGCTATAAGGCGCTCGTGCCGACGGTCAATCGCGACAAGGTGTATCCGCTCGCCGACGCCATGAAGATTGTCAAGGAAAATGCGACCGCCAAATTCATCGAGTCGATCGATGTCGCGATCAACCTGGGCATTGATGCCAAGAAATCCGACCAGACCGTCCGTGGCTCGGTCGTCTTGCCTGCCGGCACCGGCAAAACAGTGCGCGTTGCGGTATTCGCGCAAGGCGACAAGGCGCAGGCGGCCAAAGACGCGGGCGCCGATATCGTCGGCCTTGACGATCTGGCGGCTGAAATCAAAGGCGGCAAAATGGATTTCGACGTTGTCATCGCCACGCCTGACACGATGCGCGTGGTGGGCCAGCTCGGCCAGATTCTCGGTCCGCGTGGATTGATGCCGAACCCGAAAGTCGGCACCGTCACCCAGGATGTCGCCGGCGCCGTGAAGAACGCAAAAGCAGGGCAGGTGCAGTATCGCGCCGACAAAACGGGGATCGTGCAATGTACGATCGGCCGCGCCTCGTTTACTGTCGATGCACTGGTTGAAAATATGAAGGCGCTGCTTGATGCAGTGAACAAATCGCGCCCAGCCGGCATCAAAGGTATTTACCTGAAGAAGGTATCCGTCTCGAGCACGATGGGCGTGGGTGTCCGCATCGATCAGGGCGGAGCGCAGGCATAGTCAAACGCGAGCGCAGAAACAGTATTCGCAGTTCAGAATTGGTTGTGAAAACTTTGGGCTGCTGGTGTCGCAGTAAGTAGTTTGCGCCGCCGGCAGGTTGTCAAAGACCGTAGGGGTTGCAGGAGAGACGTGAAACCAGGGGCACGCGGCGATATAACGCCGCGCACCCTGGCCGATCCCGAACCTGATGACTTAATTGGCGAGGTAGCAGCGCCGGAAATGGGGACTCCTCCTCGCTCCAGCGCCTCACACCTTCCGCTCTACGCAGACGGCGGGTCCCGACGAATCAGGTTTTGTTGCTAATGCCTGGAACTTAAGGTCGCCGTGGGTCGGTTACGGATGTTTGCACGAGTCCGTGGCCATTAACGAATGGAGGTAGGCCTTGGGTCTTAATCTGGAAGAGAAGCAGGCGGTGGTGGCTGAAATCGGCGTGCAGGTTGCGCAGGCACAGGCCATTGTAGTCGCCGAGTATCGCGGTCTGGGGGTCGCAGCAATGACCGATCTGCGCAGAAAAGCGCGTGGTTCGGGCGTTTACCTGCGGGTCCTCAAGAATACTCTCGCGCGCCGCGCCGTCGCCGAAACGCCGTTCGCCGGGCTGTCCGACAAGATGGTCGGTCCGCTTGCGTATGGTATTTCGAGCGATCCGGTGATGGTCGCAAAGGTATTGCACGAGTTTGCCAGAGGCAACGATAAATTCGTTATCAAAGCCGGTGCGTTAGCCAATCAGGTTATGTCTGCCAAAGACGTGGCTGAACTGGCTTCCATGCCGAGCCGAGATGAACTTATCGCAAAGCTGATGGGAACCATGCTGGCGCCGCTCGCAACGTTCGTGCGGACACTAAACGAAGTGCCCGGCAGGTTCGTGCGCACGCTCGCCGCCGTGCGGGACCAGAAAGAAAAGCAGGCTGCCTAGCAGCCCGCTTTACACAGATAAATCTTTAGGAGAACGGAATGGCATTAGCAAAAGCAGAAATTCTTGACGCAATTTCCGGCATGACGGTGCTTGAACTGTCGGGGCTCATCAAGGACATGGAAGAGAAGTTCGGCGTTTCCGCAGCTGTGGCAACTGTAGCGGCGGCGGCCCCTGCGGCCGGCGGCGGCGCGGCAGCGGCAGCCGCCGAGCAGACGGAGTTCACGGTGCAACTGACCAATTCCGGCGCCAGCAAAGTAAGCGTGATCAAGGTGGTGCGCGCGGTGACCGGCCTGGGCCTGAAAGAAGCCAAGGATCTCGTCGATGCCGCACCTAAAGCGGTCAAAGAAGGTGTATCGAAAGCGGATGCAGACGCAATACTCAAGCAGTTGATCGAAGCCGGCGCAACGGCTGAAATCAAATAATTTTGGCAGACGTCATGGAGCTGGCGGGCAACCGCCGGCTCTTCCCTATTTGTGTTTGTGGTGGACCGGCCACGACCGAGCGCATCGCCTCGCGGTGCGCTGGGTCCTGGACAAGTCTTTCACCCTTGAGGAGCCTCAATGAGCTACTCGTTCACTGAAAAAAAGCGTATCCGTAAAAGTTTCGCCAAACGGGCAAGTGTGTTGCCCGTGCCGTATTTGCTGGCGACGCAACTCGACTCCTATGCGGCGTTTCTGCAGGAATTTGTGGCGCCCGATTCGCGCAAGAGTGAAGGCCTGCAGGCGGCCTTTCACAGCATTTTCCCCATTGAAAGTCATTCGAAGAATGCGCGGCTCGAGTTCGTGAGCTTCGTGCTCGGCCAACCGCCATTTGACGTCAAGGAATGCCAGCAGCGTGGCCTCACGTTCGCAGCGCCTTTGCGCGCGAAAGTGCGCCTGACGATCATGGACAAGGAAGCGTCCAAGCCGACCGTCAAGGAAGTCAAGGAACAGGAAGTTTACATGGGCGAAATTCCGCTCATGACGACGACCGGCTCATTCGTCATTAACGGCACGGAGCGCGTGATCGTGTCGCAGCTGCACCGTTCGCCGGGCGTGTTCTTCGAGCATGATCGCGGCAAGACGCATTCGTCCGGCAAGCTGCTGTTTTCGGCTCGCATTATTCCGTACCGCGGCTCATGGCTCGATTTCGAATACGACCCGAAAGACTATCTGTACTTCCGCGTCGACCGCCGCCGCAAGATGCCGGTAACCATACTATTGAAGGCGCTTTCGTACACGCCCGAGCAGATTCTCGCTGAATTCTTCGCATTTGATGCGTTTCGCCTGCACAAGGACCGGATCGAGTTCGAACTGGTGCCCGAACGGCTGCGCGGTGAGATTGCGCGCTTTGACTTCGCCACCAAGTCCGGCAAGACAATCGTGGCGAAAGACAAGCGCATCACCGTCAAGCACGTGCGTGAAATGCAGGACGCCAAGCTCGACAAGATCAGCGTGCCGCAGGAGTTTCTGCTGGGACGAGTAATCGCGCAGAACGTAATCGACAAGGAAAGCGGCGAAGTTGTGGCGAATGCGAACGACGAGATCACGGAAGATCTGCTGAAAAAGCTGACCGACGCGGGCGTCGAGAAGATTCACACAATTTACACCAACGATCTCGATCAAGGGTCGTATATTTCGCAAACGCTGCGCGTCGACGAGACCGTTGACCAGATGGCGGCGATGGTCGCGATTTATCGCATGATGCGTCCTGGCGAGCCGCCCACCGAAGATGCCGTGAAGACACTCTTCAACGGCCTTTTCTTCTCGGAGGATCGTTATGATCTGTCAGCCGTCGGCCGCATGAAATTCAACCGCCGCGTCGGCCGCTCGGAACTGACGGGCGCCGGTACGTTGTCGAAAGAGGACATCGTGGCGGTTATCAAGATTCTCGTTGAACTGCGCAACGGTCGCGGCGAGATCGACGACATTGATCACCTCGGCAATCGTCGTGTGCGGTCGGTCGGTGAACTCGCGGAGAACCAATTCCGCGCGGGTCTCGTGCGCGTCGAGCGCGCGGTGCGCGAGCGCTTGAGCCAGGCGGAATCGGAAAACCTGATGCCGCATGACCTGATCAATGCCAAGCCGGTATCGGCGGCGATCCGGGAGTTCTTTGGCTCTTCGCAGCTGTCGCAGTTTATGGACCAGACCAACCCGTTGTCCGAGATCACCCACAAACGTCGTGTTTCGGCGCTGGGACCTGGCGGCTTGACGCGTGAGCGCGCGGGCTTCGAAGTGCGCGACGTGCATCCGACGCATTACGGTCGCGTGTGCCCGATCGAAACGCCGGAAGGCCCGAACATCGGCCTCATCAATTCGTTAGCACTTTATGCG